>JAFXHN010000106.1 GCA_017536365.1 Bacillota bacterium
ACCTTGATGGAAAAGATGATGCTGGTGCCGGGGATCGTATCTCCGTTCGGACTTCTCAATAACGAAGATAAAGATATCAAAGTATATATAGATAAAGAATTTGAAAATACGTCATTAGGGATACATCCAAATGACAATACAGCGAGCATCTGGCTTGAAACTAAAGAACTGGTAAATCTTTTGAGAGATACCGGTGCAGAAGTGGAATACATTGAACTGAAAGGTGAGGAGGCAGCGGAATGATATACAAAGATTTTAAAGGGATGAAACTCTCTGCTCTTGGCATGGGAGCTATGAGACTTCCTGTAATAGACGGCGATATTAATAAGATAGACGCGGGAGCAACTGCAGAAATGGTGGCTTACGCGATGAAAAAAGGAATAAACTACTATGATACCGCATGGGGTTATCATGGAGGAAATTCAGAGCTCGTTATGGGTGAATGTCTGAAGAATTATCCAAGAGACAGCTTTTATCTGGCGGACAAGTTCCCTGGATATGATTTGGATAACATGGATAAAGTAGAAGAAATATTTGAGCAGCAGCTCGTGAAATGTCAGGTGGAATATTTTGATTTTTACCTCATACACAATGTTTGCGAATTGAATATAGAGCAGTATCTGGATCCAAAATACGGCATAGTGGATTATCTTCTCAAGCAGAAAGAAAACGGAAGGATAAAGCATCTGGGCTATTCGGATCACAGCGGGATCGAATGCTTCGAAAGATTTATGGAAGCTTACGGAGAGCATATGGAATTCTGTCAGATACAGCTCAACTATCTGGACTATGATTTCCAGAAAGCAAGGATCAAAATGGAAATACTCAAAGAAAAGGGTATTCCGGTATGGGTCATGGAACCTCTTAGAGGCGGAAGGCTGGCATCTCTTCCTGAAAAGTATGAAGCTAAGCTTAAGGAATTCAGACCGGATGAAAAGGTGCCGGCATGGGCTTTCAGATATCTGCAGAGTTTTCCTGAGGTCACCGTTGTTCTTTCCGGCATGTCCAATTTTGAACAGCTTAAAGAGAATATAGAAACGTATGAAACCGAAAAACCGGTTACGAAGGAAGAACTTGAATATATTTACGGAATGTGCGATGAAATGGTAAAGAAGATAGCTCTTCCATGTACATCCTGCCGTTATTGTACATCATACTGTCCTATGGAACTGGATATACCATATCTTATAGAACTATATAATGAACACAGCTTTACAGGAGGAGGCTTTATAGCTCCTATGGCTCTTGGAGCAGTTCCGGCAGAAAAGCAGCCGTCGGCTTGTATAGGCTGCGGCCAGTGCAGCAAGGTATGCCCTCAGCAGATAGATATTCCGGGGGCAATGGCGGATTTTGCAAAGATGCTTTCTGCTGCTGAGGATGATGAATAAAGATCGGGGGATGAGATATGAGAAATACAACTGTATTAAGTTATGAAAAGAATAAAGTATCAGTAAAAGCGCAGACAGCAGCAGCAATTTTGGCCATTGCCGGCGCAGTCGTTGTGCCTCAGGCATTCCATGCTGCGGGTGCGGCGCTGGGTCTGGGAAGTGGATTGGGAGCAGCCTTTTTACCAATGCATATCCCTGTGATCCTGGCTGCATTTCTTGCGGGACCGTTTGCGGGCGCCGCAGCAGGTCTGATGGGACCTCTGGCCGCATATCTGATCTCAGGTATGCCTGCTATGGCGCTGCTTCCATTTATGATGATAGAGCTTTGCGGATACGGAGTACTGGCGGGTATAGCAAAAGATATAAAAGCACCTGCTGTTTTAAAAGTGATAGGAGTAATGATAGGAGGCAGAGCAGCTAAAGCCGCATCAATTCTTTTTGCTGTCTATGTGATCGGCACTGAAAGTATTGCTGTACAGAGTATTTGGTTAAGCGTGAAAGAAGGACTTCCGGGGATAGTACTCCAGCTCATACTGATCCCTGTTATACTGCACATCGTGGAGAGATCAAAAGATGAAAAACAACTTGGATAAAGCAGTTGAGATTTTGCAAAAAGGAGAATACACTTGCGTTATATGCAAAGATGACAGCATATTTACTTCCTTTGAAAGAGGTATAAAACCTTTGGTGGAATGGTATGAATCGAGTACAGATTTCACCGGAGCTTCTGCCGCGGATAAAGTGGTGGGAAAAGCAGCTGCCATGATGTATGTACTTATGGGAGTAAAAAGTGTTTATTCTTATGTTATGAGTAAAACGGCGATTGAAACCTTCGATATTTACGGAGTAGAATGGTCCTGTGATATGACAGCAGATCATATAAGAAACAGAACAAACACCGGTTCCTGTCCCATGGAGCAGGCGGTTTTGCTATGCGCAGATCCCGCAACTTCATACTGCTCTATAAAAGAAAAACTTGCATGGTTCCAATGCTGAGAGAAACGCTTATGGGC
>JAFXHN010000107.1 GCA_017536365.1 Bacillota bacterium
AACAGGATACGGCGAGATAGGGCTTGCATATTCTGATGCTATCTACGCTGCAGTAGGTATCTGCAGAGACTTCTGCCAGATCATCATCGGTATGGACCCTCTTAACAGTGAAAAAATTTGGGACACTCTCCACAGAAGTACTTTCTGGGGACAGGGCGGAGGTACTGTCATCTTTGCCGGAATGAGTGCTATAGATATTGCCCTTTGGGACATTAAAGGTAAGGTGTGCAATATGCCGGTTTACCAGCTCCTGGGAGGAAAAACAAACGAAAAACTCAGAACATATGCCAGCCAGGTACAGTTTGACTGGGGAAAAACAAGCAAGAACCTGGTTCATCCTGAAGAATATGCCGAAGTTACAAGAAAAGCTATGGCTGAAGGCTACAACTGCGTAAAAGTAGACCCTCTCGGCGTAGATATGGACGGCAACTGGAACTGGAATTATCCGCCGCTCCTTGAATATGATATGCTCAAGATCGGTGTAGAAAGAGTTGCAGCTATCAGAGAAGCGGGCGGTGACGATATGGACATCATCGTTGAAATGCATTCACAGACAAATACAAATACAGCTATCCAGTTTGCAAGAGAAATAGAAGATCTCAGATGCTTCTATTATGAAGAACCAACACAGCCATTGAATCAGTCACTGTTCAAGGAAATATCAAACAAGGTTAAAATTCCTCTTGCCAGCGGTGAAAGAATTTACAGCAGATGGGGATACAGACCATTCATGGAAGACAGATCTCTTGCTGTTATCCAGCCTGACCTTGGAAATACAGGAGGTATCACAGAAGGTAAGAAGATCTGCGATATGGCTTATATCTACGATGTGGGCGTACAGCTCCACCTTTGCGGAGGTCCTATCGCTATCGCAGCAGCTCTTCACCTTGAAACAGTTATTCCAAACTTCCTCATCCATGAACATCATCAGTTTGCGCTTCTCGAAGAAAACATCGAAATGTGTAAATACGATTATCAGCCAAAAGACGGTTACTACACATGTCCTGACCTTCCGGGCATCGGACAGGAAGTTACAGAAGAAACAATCAAGAGAGCTGAAGTTATCACAATTAAATAGCTGAAGCAAACTTCAATAAAAGAATAGAGATCGAAAAGATCATAAGAATTAAAAAGGTACAGAAATCAAGCCGTACTGCTCAGCAGTACGGCTTTCCTTTACTATGAGGTTTAACAAAACCGCTCCCAAAAGCATAAAAGTGTTAAGCTGTTAACAAAACTGCGCTGAAATGAGAAAAAGTGTTAAGCTGTTAACAAAACTGCGCTGAAATGAGAAAAAGTGTTAAGGTTTTTAACATAATCGCGTTGGAATGAGAAAAAGTGTTAAGGTTTTTAACATAATCGCGTTGGAATGAGAAAAAGTGTTAAGCTTTTTAACATAATCACTCGAAAATAGAGAAAAATGTTAAAAAAATTAACACAACTGGCGCCAAAATCGCAAAAGTGTTAAGGCATTAACATAACTGCTTCCAAACGCGTAAAAGTGTTAAAAGCTTAACACAAGCCCTCTGGAAGGGTGAAAAGTGTTAAGGATCTTAACCCAAAGCGCCCCAAAAGGCGATACTGAGTTAAGAACTTTAACTCAAAGCGCCTCAAAAGCGAAACTGAGTTAAGGATCTTAACCCAAACTGTCTCAAAATGCGGAACAGAGTTAAAAACCTTAACACAAGCCCTCTGGAAGGGTGAAAAGTGTTAAGGATCTTAACCCAAAGCGCCCCAAAAGGACATGAAGTGTTAAATTGCTGCGATCCTATGCCCATTCAGATGAATTCTAATAAGGAAAAAGTGCGCCGGGATGCTGGAATCCCAAGCGCACTTTTTTATTGTATTTAGACTTTTGGATTATTTCATTATCGGTCTGATAGTGTTTTCTGCATGAGTCTTGTAGCTGTTTTTCGAAGGCGATATCCCTTTGATCTCACAGAAGGGCAGCCAGTAGATGCAGGAAACCAAAAGAGAATCTATTATACTTTTGTATTCTCCTTCAAATGCTTCTTCTCTGAATACTCCCTGATCCTTAAGCGTTTCAAAACAGTTTAAAAGTTTCTCGCAGTTCAGTTCGTATACCTCTGACTGCTTTGCTCGTATGTAGTCTGAAAGCTGAGAAAGCTGAGCGTGATGAAGGAAATAGAAAGCATTGTTTTCCACTACGCTCTGCATATCTTCGAAGAAAGCCATGAGCTCTTTATAATCTCCGGGGGCTGAAGGCGGAGTGCGGTCCGCAGGCATTTCAAGGATGGCTTCCACTATATCCTCTTTTTTTTTGAAATAATATGTGAGATTGCCCTTACTGATACCGAGAGCATCCGCTATATCTTTTATGGAAACGGAATTGTATCCTTTTTTATTGAATTGATGTTTTGCTTCCAAAAGTATCTTTTCTCTCGTTCCTTTCATATCACACCTCCGAAGGCATTTTCTTTAATTCTCTTCTTGCAAAGATGATAACGACCATTGCGGCAAGTGCATCGGATACAAAGCCTGCCCATAATACGCCATCAAGTCCCAATACTAATGGAAGTATGAGGGTGAGAGGAATAAGGAACAGCCCTTGACGAAGCAGTGACATCCATAAACTGAGCTTTGCTCTGCCTATAGAAGTAAAGAAAGTGGAAGTCACAGGCAGAAGAGCGTTTATGAAGGTCATGAATAGATATATCCTTATATATCTTACAGTAAATTCATAAAACAGCGGGTCTTCGGAACCGAATATACCTATTATCTGTTTAGGGAAGATCTGTATGAGCAGGAAGGCGGCTACCGCTATCGTAGTAGCGTAACGTACTGCCAGAAAATAGGTTTGTTTTACTCTTGGATAGTTCTTACTTCCGTAATTGAATCCCAGGATAGGCTGACAGCCTAAAGCTATCCCTATAACGCAGGACATAAGAACGATGACAACTTTTCCTGATGCTCCGGCTGCTGCAATAGTGACTTCGCTTCCATATATAGAGGAAGCTCCGTAAAATTTCAGAGAGTTCATCTGAATGATGTTTGCGATCATCATTAAAACATGATTGCAGAATATTGCGGAACCCAGTGCGCAGATGTTTTTGATCGCAGACCCGGCAGGGGAGAACATCCATTTTTCGATTTTGAAGGCATTGAATTTTTTGATGAAATAATACAGTGCCAGAGAGAACGAAAGAACCTGACCGAGAACTGTAGCCAAAGCCACAGCTGCGATACTCTTGTTTAGGAGTATCAGGAATATAGGGTCAAATATCATATTGAAAACAGCTCCGGAGAGCAGCATGACACTGGAGAAATTTGGATTGCCGTCGGCCCTGATAAAGTAGGAAGCCGTAGTGGCGAACATGCCGAAAGGAAGCCCCAGTACTATAACTGCCGCGTAAGGTTTAGCATAAGGCAGTATGGCATCGGTGGCTCCGAAAAGATAAAGCATAGGTTCCAGCAGGATCAGCCCAATTATGGCCAGAAGCAGACCTGCGGCACTTACCAGCATAAGGCTGTTCCCCATAGTTCTCTTGGCAGTTTCGGTATCCTTTTCGCCCATGGCGAGATTGAATTTTGCCGCACCCCCCATACCGAACAATGCGGAGACTGCAGTTATTACAGTTGCCAGAGGGAAGGCTATGTTCGTAGCGGCGATGCCGAGATCCCCTACTGCCCAGCCTATGAATACCTGGTCTACGATATTGTGAAATGAATTCACCACAGAGCTTATTATGCCGGGAATGGCGAATTTCCATATGAGTTTATTTAATGGCGCTGTTGCCAGAGCATTTATTCTCGGGCCTTCAGGTTTAGACATAAAACACCTCCAAAAAATAGTACGATAATACTATAAAAATAGCACTATCGTACTAAAGTGTCAATGCCGCGTTATTTAAGCAGTTTTTCTATGCCCGGTATGATGCTGAGGCTTCGTTCCAGGATACCGTTCATGAATGCAATAGCGGTGCCGTAGTTTGTGAAAGGTATGTACTGATCTTCCGCACAGCTTTTTCTGTATTCAACTTCCCTTTCGTTGAGCATGCAGGCTCCGCAGTGGATGATGAGTTTGTATTCGGAAAGATCTTCCGGGAAGCTTTTGCCCGAAGAAGTTTCTATAGAAATATCTTTGTTTGTAAATTGTTTTATCCAGTTAGGGATCTTTACGGTGCCTATGTCTTCGCACTGGCGATGGTGAGTGCATCCTTCGGAGATAAGTATCTTATCCCCGTCCTGAAGTTTTCTTATTGCAGTCACGCCCTCTATAGCGTCTTCCAGATAGCCTTTGTATCTTGCCATAAGGATTGAGAAGGATGTCAAAGGAATATGTTTAGGTGTTTCATCATTTATCTTCTGGAAGACCTGACTGTCAGTTATTACAAGAGCGGGATCTTTTATCATTTTCCCCAGAGCGGCACGATATTCCGTATCTCTTACGCTCAGCACATTTACACCCGCATCCAGAAGATCTCTGATGACCTGCTGCTGAGGCAGGATAAGGCGGCCTTTCGGAGCGGATTTGTCGATAGGGATAACGAGAACGACAAATTCTCCGGGGCGTACCAAATCACTTACGATTTTTTTCTCTTCCGCCGCGGAGTCTGCCGCGATAGCGGCCAGCCGCTCCTTCAGTTCCGAGATCCCTTCACCGGTCTCGGCGCTTACTCTGACTGCTGTACGCTTTTCCTCTATTTCTACCGGGTCCTTTGGATCCGGCGCTCCCAAAGCTTCTATAAGATCTATCTTGTTGTATACTACTATGTAAGGAAGCCCCTTATCTTTAATGATATCAAGAAGATCCTTGTCGCCTCTGCTCATGCCTGTGGTGGAATCCACTACAAGGATAGCCACATCGGAGCGGTTCAGTATCTGTTTTGTTCTTTTAACTCTCAATTCTCCCAGATTTCCTTCGTCGTCAAATCCCGGAGTGTCGATTATAAGGATAGGACCCAAAGGTAAAAGTTCCATAGCCTTTTGTACAGGGTCTGTTGTAGTGCCTTTTACAGCGGAAACAACAGAGACTTCCTGTTCAGTAACTGCATTTACCACACTGGATTTTCCTGCATTTCTCATTCCGAAAAAGCCTATATGAAGACGCTCGGAAGAAGGTGTTGAATTCAAACTCATATATTTACCTCCTTTTCAAGGTGAGATATCGTTTTTTATACAAATATTTTACTATACGGAAAAATTCAATTCAAGCAGAGGGGCGAAGATGAAACAAAAGCGTAATTAAACAAATCTTAATAATTTGCAAGCTTTTTTCTTAAGGGCATTTCTTATAGAATAAGAACGTAAAGGGAGGAAGAAATTATGCATAATATTCTGATCTGCGACGATGAAATGGATATAGTTTCTGCGCTGAAAATATATCTTTCATTAGAAGATTACAAAATATATGAAGCTTTTAACGGAAGAGAGGCTGTGGATATAGTCAGAAACAATGATATACACCTTGTTCTGATGGATATAATGATGCCGGAAATGGACGGCATACAGGCAACAGCCAGGATCCGGGAGACTCATAATATACCGATACTCTTTCTGAGCGCGAAGGGAGAGGACACGGACAAAATATTGGGGCTTAATATAGGTGCCGATGATTACATCACAAAGCCGTTCAACCCGATGGAGGTGCTGGCAAGAGTCAGATCTCATCTGAGAAGATACACTATGCTGGGAAGCATAAAGGAAGAAGAAAGCAGTATATATCAGTGCGGAGGGATATGCGTCAGGGATGACGAGAAAAAAGTGCTGGTAGACGGGGATGAAGTCTCTCTGACTCCTATAGAGTACAGCATACTGCTGCTCCTTATCAAAAACCCGGGGAAGGTTTTTTCGGGAGCGGATATTTACAGAAGAGTGTGGAAAGAAAACCCTTTGGGAAACGAAAGCTCTGTGGCGGTGCACATCAGGCACTTAAGGGAGAAAATAGAGATAACACCTTCGGAACCGAGATATCTAAAGGTGATTTGGGGACAGGGATATAAGATCGAAAAAATATAAAAGGGGGATCGAAATGGATCTGAACAGTATAAAGAGGAATCCTGCAGTTAAGGTGATACTTTTCATATTGTCAGCGGCGCTGATGACAGGCTCGCTGATCTGTTTTTCTATGTGGGCCTACGGCATGAGCTGCGGATATGACGGACAGGATGATTTCTATAAAACCGATCAGTGCAAAGACTATGCTCTTACTACGGGATGGAGAGTACATGATACGGTAATGAACACTCCGCCGGATGAAATACAGGAGACTTTGGATCGTTTGGAATATCTGGATCCTGAAGTGTGTAATGTTGGGATAGAAGTATATCAGATGACAGAAGGAGAGAAAGGTGCCGAAGAAGTGCTGAAAGGAGCAACGCTCATTCCGGCGAATATAGCTTTGACGGGAGAAAGCGTCATGTCGGACGGGTTTGTAGAGTACAAGATAAAATACTACGTTTCCGATCCGCTGACTGCCAAAGACGGCCTGTACTGGGCAAAGGAGTCCTATGATTTTATTTATCCTAAGATGGACGCGCTGGTGCCTGTTGGGATATTATGCTTTGCAGCAATGGCTCTGAGCATCTTCTGCTTAATGAGCTGTGCGGGATACAGAAAAGAGCGGGAAGAAGTGATCCTTAATCCTTTAGACAAGGTGCCTTATGACATCTTGCTGGCGGTATTTGCAGCGGCGGCTGTCGGAATTATAGTGTGTATTGCTCTGGTGCTGGAAGACGGATGGTATAAGATCATTTATTCTGCTTCTGCTTTAGACAGCACGAATTCCGGAGTATTCGTTTTATGCGGAGCTGGGGTAATGATCAGTTCCTGCTTTGTGACGGGGATATTTGCAACCACAGCTTCCAGAGTAAAGGCGGGAGGCTGGTGGAGAAATACCGTTATATTCATCCTCTGCAGAATTTTATGGAAGGCGGTAAAGCTTATTTGGAGAGCCTGCATCAGAGTTCTTAAATTTATGGGATCTGTGATCAAAAAAATGATATCCGGAGTTCCTTTGGTATGGAAAGTTATGCTTGTCACCTGTATACCGCTGGGGATCATGGTGATATGTGCGGGGATCGGAACGGGAGCAAGTTTGCTGATGGCATTGTTTATAGCCATCGTATTGACCGGAATAGTGTTTTACATCAGCCTGTGCATGAGATCTCTTCAAAAGGGCGGAAGAGAATTGGCCTCCGGCAACGAAGACCACAGGATAGCAACGGAACGCATGATATTTGATCTCAAGGAACATGGAGAAAATCTAAATAATATAGGTCAGGGCATGAGCATAGCTGTATCTCAGAGGATGAAAAGCGAAAGACTTAAGACGGAGCTCATTACTAATGTATCTCATGATCTTAAAACACCTCTTACCTCTATGATCAACTATATCGATCTTCTAGGCAAAGAGGAGCTGGAGGGTCAGGCCGCAGAATACGTTGAAGTACTGTCCAGACAGGCGGCAAGGCTGAAGAAGCTTACGGAAGATGTGGTGGAGGCATCTAAGGTATCCACCGGCAATATGACCGTAGATTTGACAAAAACCGACGCTTTTGAGATAATCAATCAAGCAGCCGGAGAGTATAAAGAAAGGTTCGAAGACAGCGATCTCGAATTCATACTCAGAAACACCACCGGCAGAGAAAGTGTGTATATAACGGCAGACGGAAGACTTTTGTGGAGGGCTATCGACAATCTGATGAGCAATATCTGCAAATACTCACAGCCCGGCACCAGAGTTTATGTGGACGTGGCAGAGGAAAATAACGAAGCTGTTATATCCTTTAAAAACATTTCGAAAGATGAACTGAATATCTCGGAAGAAGAGCTCATGGAGAGATTTGTAAGGGGTGATTCATCCAGAAGCTCAGAAGGAAGCGGCCTTGGACTGAATATAGCCAAAAATCTGGTCAAGATCCAGGGAGGAGAGCTTTCAATAAAAATAGACGGAGACCTGTTCAAAGCTGAGATAAGATTTAAGATAAACTGATAGCAAAAGGGTATTGAGATAATGGGAAGCAGTGCAAACAGAAAGAAAAGCAGTACTAAAAAGAAAGCTGCAGCGAGCAAAAACCGAAAAGGAAGCAGAGCGAGGAAATACATAATGCTTCTGTTCCTGCTGTTTCTGGTGATAGGGACTACCACCAGATTCGGGATATTTGGAGATGGAGTTATAGTGCTGGATCCGGGACATGGAGGTTCCGATCCAGGAGCCATATATTCCGGAGTAAGCGAAAAGGACATAAATCTTGAAGTGGCGGAAAAGACTGCGGATATTTTAAAGGGCGCCGGTTACAAAGTCATTTTAACAAGAGAAAAAGACGTATTTGTGGAGCTTTCAGACAGAGCTGCTGTATCAAAC
>JAFXHN010000108.1 GCA_017536365.1 Bacillota bacterium
CATATAAGCTGTACAGTTATTACTGCGGTGGGACTACATATAAATCTTTCTATGTGAATGTTATAAAGCCTGAACCGGTGATACCTGAAGAACCGGAACTTCCTGTTCAGCCTGAAGAACCGACAGAGCCTGAGCAACCGGAAACCCCTACAGATCCTGTTGATCCAACAGATGAAAATATTTTGTAACTAATTTTATAAACGGAGGAAATCATGCTGGAAAAAAGCAGACTTGACAGAATAAATAAATTAGCAAAGAAGGCGAAGACTGAAGGCCTGACAGAAGAAGAAAAGAAAGAGCAGGAACAGCTGAGAAAAGAATATATCGCGAAGTTCAGAGAAAACTTCACAGGTCAGCTGAAGAAGATCAAATTCGTCGAAGATCTTTCCGAAGAAGAATTGAAAGAAATCGCTAAGGAAAAGATGCAACAAAACTAGTATTATTACGACAGCGGGAAACACTAAGTTTCTCGCTGTTTTTATTTTATCATATATTAAATATCATTTTAGATATTATGTTCACAGGGGGAAAAGGGGCAATGAAAGATAAGTATTTAAGGATAGCATGTGTTTCTGTTTTAGCATGTATCGTTTTAGTTACATTGCTGGGAGCATCGGGAGATACTGAGAAAGCATCGGTGGAACAACTTCTCATTAAAAGGACAGATATAATGGAAAGCGTTTTGTCCGGTGAAATAACTATTGAAGAGGGGAAAAACAAATTACGCGAAATCGAAGAAGGAAAACTTTATAGCAATGATATAAAAAGACTTGCAGATAATATGAATTGTGAGCATAATAAGGTGATAGATATGAAGATCAATGAATTGAACAGGACAAGCAGGGTATCGGACTTAATGACATATCGCGGATGCATTACTTGGAAATGCTCAGGGATAAACGGGATATATGTTCAAAAATGCGATTATACCATAGGGGCTGTCAACGCTTTAAACGGCATAAAATTAGTCTCTTTCGAAATAGACGAATAAAACGATTGCAATCTTCACTAAAATGGTGTAATATAAAAATATAAAATAGGATATACATAATTTAACATATAAAGGAGACAGAAAATGAAGCAGATTTACTTAGACTACTCAGCAACGACTCCTGTAAAAGAAGATGTAGTAAAGGAAATGATCCCTTATTATACAGAAGTTTACGGAAATCCTTCAAGCTTATACTCTGTAGGACTTGAAGCCAAGCAGGGACTTGAGCTGGCAAGAGAAAGAGTTGCTAAACTGATAAATGCGCAACCTGCTGAAATCAGATTCACTTCATGCGGCACAGAAGCTGATAACTGGGTTCTGGAAGGTGTAGCTGATGCATTGAAGAACAAAGGAAACCACATCATCACAAGCAAGATCGAACATCATGCGATCCTTCACACATGCGAACATCTTGAGAAGAACGGATTTGAAGTTACTTATCTTGATGTTGACAGCGAAGGATTCGTCAGTCCTGAAGCCCTTGAAGCAGCTATCAAGGATACGACTATCCTGGTAAGCGTTATGATGGTAAATAACGAGATAGGTACTATCCAGCCTATCAAGGAGCTTGCTGCTGTTGCAAAGGCGCACGGAGTGCTTTTCCATACGGATGCTGTTCAGGCTCTTGGCAACGTTCCTATCGATGTAAAAGATCTGGGAGTAGACTTCATCAGCATGTCAGCTCATAAGATCTACGGACCGAAGGGAGTAGGCGCCCTTTACATCAGAAAGGGAGCAAGGATAAATAACTATATGCACGGCGGCGGACAGGAAGCCAGAAA
>JAFXHN010000109.1 GCA_017536365.1 Bacillota bacterium
CTCCTATTCAATATTGGAAATGATATCTTTTATATTTATAAGCCTGGATAAAAGCTGTTCTTTGTTCACCTGAAGGTTTTTATCCCCTTTCGGTGCAGCCGCATCTGCCGTCGCCACAAGAGATATCAGTTCATCGGTTATCGCTTCGATCTTATCTATTGCCTCGTCTTTGCTTGATATCCTCAGAGCCAGCCCAAGCCTGTCTTCGTATTCATATAAAGCCTTTTTCGACTTTTTTATCATGTCGTGGACTGCTTGTCTACTAACATGCAGTTCCTCCGCAATTTCACTTAACGAGTAGTCATTTTCAAAATAAAGATGCATTACTTCTCTCTGTTTTGCTGTTAGAAACTGACCGTAGTAATCAAACAGCAGACCGATCTTTACATCTATCACTTTATCACCACCTGTCAAGCTTTTTTATTTTACACCACTGTTCAGCAAGTGTCAAGCCTTTTTTCTTGACACCTAAATATAATTTAAAAAAATTTTTATCTTGATCTCTTTTGTTAAAAAAGCATTGACATATCAATCTTTCGGAGTTATACTTCAGAAAAAAATAATTATATCTTCAGGGCAGGGTGAAATTCCCTACCGGCGGTAAAGCCCGCGAGCCGAAAGGCATGATCCGGTGTGATTCCGGAGCCGACAGTATAGTCTGGATGGGAGAAGATCATACGCAGAAATTTTTCTGTGCGTATTTTGTTTGTGTGTTTGCTCTGGGATGATTTTCATTCCGGATTTTTTATTTCACACGATATTTACGCTGAGTTTCTGTATATTTGTACTTTCATGCTCTGAATTTTTGTTCAGAGCATTTTTTATTAAGAGGTATTAGATGAAAGATATTGAATACATGAAAATGGCTGTGGAGCTGGCTAAAAAAGGTTATGGATTTGTATCCCCCAACCCGGTGGCCGGTGCAGTCATAGTAAAAAACGATAAGATCATCGGTCAGGGATATCATGAGAAATACGGCAGTCTTCATGCAGAAAGAAATGCTTTGGCATCATGCACAGAAGACCCTGCAGGAGCAACGATGTACGTTACTCTGGAACCCTGCTGCCACTACGGAAAGCAGCCTCCCTGCACCGAAGCCATCATAGAAGCAAAGCTCTCACGAGTAGTCGTGGGGACAAGAGACCCAAACCCTCTTGTTGCCGGCAAAGGAATAAACATCCTTAAAGAATGCGGGATATCCGTTACAGAAGATGTCCTCAAAGATGAGTGCATCGGGATAAACGAGATATTCATGCATTTTATACAGTCAAAAACACCTTTCGTGTGTATGAAATATGCCATGACCATGGATGGCAAGATCGCCTGCTATACAGGTGATTCCAAGTGGGTCACCGGCGATACAGCCAGAAACCATGTCCACCACCAACGGCATAAATACAGCGCGATAATGGTCGGAATCGGCACTGTCCTTGCAGACGATCCTCTCCTCACCAGTCGGATCGAAAACGGAAAAGACCCGATACGAATTATCTGTGATACCAATCTCCGAACTCCTCCTGGCTCACAGATAGCAAAGACAGCTGCCGAAATTTCCACCATCATCGTCACCTGCTCGTCAGATGATTTAAAAAAGGAAGAGCTAAGAAACGCCGGATGCAGGATCATCTCTCAGGATCCCGGTCAAAATCAAATCGATCTTCCTAAGCTGATGAAAACCCTAGGAGAGATGAATATAGACAGCATACTGCTGGAGGGCGGAGGAACGCTCAACTGGTCAGCTCTCGAAAGCGGTATAGTTCAAAAGGTTCAAACATACATTGCCCCTAAAGTTTTTGGCGGGCAGTCCTCTAAAACACCGGTAGAAGGACAAGGCTTCCCTTCTCCTCCTCAAGGCGTACATTTAAAAACTCAAAACATTACATATTTGGGAGAAGACCTCCTCATAGAAAGTGAGGTGATCAAGGATGTTCACAGGGATAATTGAAGAAGTAGGCACCATCAAAAATATTAAAAAAGGCATTCATTCCGCCACCCTTGACATTTCCGCTAAAACAGTCACTTCAGATCTGGCTCTGGGAGACAGCGTTGCGGTAAACGGAGTATGTTTAACGGTAACGGCTTTCAGCAGCAGCGGTTTTTCCGCAGATGTTATGCATGAGACCCTAAACCGTTCCTCCCTGGCAAGCCTTAAAAGTGGCAGCCGAGTAAATCTCGAAAGAGCTATGGCGGCAAACGGCAGATTCGGCGGTCACATCGTTTCCGGTCACGTAAACGGTGTGGGCACTATCATCAAGAAGATCCGGGATGATATCGCAGTAAGATATACATTCCGTACAGACTCCGATGTTATGAGGTACATCGTGGAAAAAGGTTCGGTGGCAATAGACGGCATCAGCCTCACGGTAACGGACGAAGGAGAAGATACCTTTTCCGTATCCATCATCCCTCACACCATGGGAGCTACGATACTCAGCGAAAAACAGGTCGGAGATATCGTAAATATAGAAACAGACATCATAGGAAAATACGTAGAGAAATTTCTTCTTCCGGCAGCAAAGCAGGAGAAAAGCTCCGGGCTTACAATGGAATTCCTCATACAAAACGGTTTTTAATACAACTACAGAAAGGCAGGCACATTATGTTTAAATTCAACACTATCGAAGAAGCTTTAGAAGATCTCAGACAAGGAAAAATCATTCTGGTAACAGATGACCCGGACAGAGAAAACGAAGGAGATTTTATCTGCGCAGCAGAATTTGCCACAACAGAAAATATCAACTTCATGGCTACATACGGCAAAGGACTTATCTGTATGCCGATGTCAAAGGAATACGTTCAGAAGCTCCAGATCCCTCAGATGGTAACAAAGAATACAGACAATCACGAAACAGCTTTCACTATCTCCATCGACCATGTAGACACAACAACAGGTATCTCAGCAGCGGAACGTTCCATCACGGCGTTGAAATGTGTAGAAGATGACGTTAAACCGGAAGATTTCAGAAGACCGGGCCATATGTTCCCTCTTCTTGCAAAGCCAAACGGCGTTCTTGAAAGAAATGGTCATACAGAAGCTACAGTAGATCTTATGCGTCTTGCAGGATTAAAACAAGTAGGTCTGTGCTGCGAGATCATGGGCGATGACGGGACCATGATGAGAACACCTGAACTTATAGAAGTTGCCCAAAAGTATGACATGAAATTCATAACTATCCACGATCTTCAGGAATACAGAAAAACTCACGAAAAGCTGGTGGAAAGAGCTACTAAATCACAGCTTCCTACAAAATACGGCGATTTCATAGCTTACGGTTATGTAAATATGTTAAACGGCGAACATCATATTGCTCTCGTTAAAGGAGATATCGGAGACGGCGAAAACGTGCTCTGCAGAGTTCATTCAGAATGTCTCACAGGAGATACCTTCGGTTCTCTCAGATGCGACTGCGGTGATCAGCTCACTTCTGCAATGTCACAGATCGAAAAAGAAGGCAGAGGCGTTGTGCTTTATATGAGACAGGAAGGCAGAGGCATCGGCCTTATCAACAAACTCAGAGCTTATGAGCTTCAGGAACAGGGCATGGATACTTTAGAAGCAAATCTTGCTCTCGGTTTCAGAGGAGACCAGAGAGAATACTACATCGGTGCTCAGATCCTCAGAGACCTTGGCGTTAAGACAATGAGGCTCCTCACAAACAATCCGGATAAAGTATATCAGCTTTCCGAGTTCGGTATCGAGATCACAGAAAGACTCCCTATCCAGGCAGAGCCTAATGCTCACGATCTCTTCTATCTCAAGACAAAGAAAAACAAGATGGGTCACTTACTGGACTATTAAAAATATACATTCACGACAGATAAATCAAGGAGGATATAAAATGAAAACATATGAAGGCAAACTGGTATCAGAAGGTATAAAAATAGGTATTATCGTAACAAGATTCAACGAATTTATCACATCAAAGCTCCTCAGCGGCGCTATGGACGGACTTCTCCGTCACGATGTTGCTGAAGATGATATAGATGTAGCATGGGTCCCGGGCGCATTTGAGATCCCTCTCATCGCATCAAAGATGGCAAAAAGCGGCAAATACGATGCGGTTATCTGCTTAGGCACTGTTATCAGAGGCACAACTACTCATTATGACTACGTTTGCAGCGAAGTATCAAAAGGCATAGCAAATGTTTCTCTTACCAGCGATATCCCTGTAATGTTCGGCGTGCTTACTACAGAAAACATCGAACAGGCTATCGAAAGAGCCGGAACAAAAGCCGGAAATAAAGGTTACGAATGTGCTCTCGGCGCTATCGAAATGGTAAATCTCATCAAAAAAATCGAAGGTTAGTGTCAATTATCATTCTGCTCATACAAATCGTTTTTATATATACAGAAGTCTCAAAGTCTCCTCCTTTGGGGCTTCTGTTTTTAATTGTAAAAAATAATAATTTATGCTAAAATCCTCAGCGGAGGTAAAAAATGAGTAAGAGAGAAACCATTAGACGTTACACTATTTTTATGTTCGGGCAGATGTTCATAGCTTTAGGAGTAGCCTTCACAACTAAATGCGCACTGGGCACCTCCCCTATTTCATCCATACCCTACGCACTGTCGCTGGTGCTCCCCGTATTCTCTATGGGTACCTGGACCATACTGTTCAATTATCTTTTGATCCTTTTTCAGATCGTGATATTAAAAAAGAACTGCAATAAAATACAGATAATCCTGCAGTTTTTCATTACGCTGATCTTCGGATACTTAATAGACTTCTGGATATTCTGTCTCGGATGGCTGGATCCAAATATCTATGCTGTTAAGATAATTGTTCTTCTAGCCGGATGCTTTATAATGGCCTTCGGTCTCTACCTTCAGTACATAGGAAATGTAGTTATGCTGCCGGGAGATGCTTTCTTAAGAGCTATCTCTGATGTGTATAAAAAAGACTTTGGAAAGGTCAGATTCGTATCAGATATAATAATGAGTTCATCAGCTTTCCTGCTGTGCCTCATAGTACTGGGCGGTATCTTCGGGATCAGGGAAGGTACACTGATAGCCGCACTTCTTGTAGGCAATCTTTTCAGATACTTGTACAAAAAGCTTACCAAACTCACCGCTATACTTCTGCCGGAGCCAATCAAAAATCAATAACCCATTAAATATCATTATTAAATTCCATATAAACAGCGAAGACCTGAGACCAAAAAGTCCCAGGTCTTCTTTTATTATGTGATCGTGAAGATAATTGTTCTAAAAGGCTCCTGAAATAAACTCAGGCACATTATCCGCATCATAATAAAGGTAGAAACATTCATCCTCCATGGTTCGATTATTCGGATATGCAATGAGTTCATATCTGAGTTCATAGTTATACCAGTCCGATGCAGCAGTATCAAGGATATCCTGTATGGTTTCTTTGTCAGTGATATTAACTGTTGGATATTCGATCTGACCGTTGTCTTCTCTGACTTCCACTTTAACAACAGATATGCGGTCAACA
>JAFXHN010000110.1 GCA_017536365.1 Bacillota bacterium
CCTTCCGGCAAAAACCTGGCAGGAGCCTATTACCAGCCTAAGCTCGTAGTCTGCGACTACTCTGTTCTGGACACCCTTACCGACGAGATCTTCGCAGACGGTATGGCAGAGGTGATAAAATACGGTGCTATATATGATAAAAACCTCTTCGATCTGCTCACAGGATCGAGAGATGATAATATAGCTGAAATAATAGAAAGATGCGTCAGCATAAAAAGCAGCATAGTAGGTCAGGACGAAAAGGATAAAGGTCTCCGCCAGCTGCTGAATTTCGGCCACACCTTCGGCCACGCAGTGGAAAAATGCAGCAATTACCAGCTTTCACATGGAAAAGCTGTAGCCATTGGAATGATCCTAATGACAAATGCTGCGATAAAAAAAGGTTTCTGCTCCGAAGAATGTCTTTGTCCTATCTTAGAAAAGATCCACGCCTTCGGACTGCCGGACAAAACAGAACTGACAGCAGAGGAAATGTACGAAGCTCTGCTTTCCGATAAAAAAAGAAAGGGCGACAGTATCACTCTTGTAGTGCCAACGGAACCGGGAAGATGTCGGTTATACAAGACCACCCTTTCCGAAGCAAAAGAATTGCTTAACTCAGTATCATAAAAAAAGGAGGTATGAAAAATGAATACAGTCGTAATGCCGTCCAAACCGGGAGGCACCATCCATTCCATACCTTCAAAATCTCATGTTCACAGACTGCTGATATGCGCAGCACTATCCTCCGGAATTACGAAAATAACCTGCAGCAGCAGTTCAGAGGATATAGATGCCACTGCAGATTGTCTCGCATCCCTTTGTGCAGATATAAAGAAAGAAGAGAGTGTATTCGTTGTTGATGGAGCGAAAAATCAAACATCTGCACAGACGAAAAAAAAGACATTAAACTGCGGAGAAAGCGGATCTACATACAGGTTCCTCTTCCCCATCACCTGTGCATTAGGCGCAAACTGCAGCTTTTCCCTGAAAGGCAGACTGCCTGAAAGACCGATGGATCCTCTTTTCAACGTACTGGAACAGAAAGGTATCAGCATCTCAGGCAAGGGCACTTCTGAAGTATCCGTCAGCGGAAAACTTCGGCACGGAACTTTCACTATACCGGGAGATATCTCTTCTCAATTTATAAGCGGGCTGATATTTGCGCTCCCTCTTCTGGAAGGAGACAGTATCATAGACATCACAGGAACCGTTGAATCAAGAAAATATATCGATATAACCCTTTCGGCGGTAAGATCTTTCGGTATAATAATATATGAAGAAAAAAACACCTTCCGGATCCCCGGAGGGCAGACATACATTTCTCCCGGCAGACTTGCCTCTGAAGGAGACTGGTCAAACTCTGCATTTTGGCTGTGTTTGTCCACACTGTCGGGAAAACCTGTTACCTGCAAAGGACTTAGCATGAACTCCCTTCAGGGCGATAAAGATATCTGCCGAATACTTAGAGACTTCGGCGCAGAAGTCCAGATCAGCGAGGATTCGGTGACAGTCATTCCTCAAAACCTTAAAGGCATAACCGTAGATGTTTCCCAAGTCCCGGATCTGGTCCCTGCAATAGCTGCTGTGGCGGTAGGTGCAAAGGGTCAGACCCGCATAGAAAATGCCGGAAGGCTCAGATTAAAGGAAAGCGACAGGCTTAAAGCCGTATCCGGCGTACTTAACGAATTGGGCGCCTCTGTTACAGAAACAGCAGAAGGACTTATAATAGAAGGAACAGGAAAGATCAAAGGCGGTACAGTCGATTCCTGGGGGGATCACAGGATAGTCATGATGGCTTCCATGATTTCCGCCATAAGCGGATCCCCTGTAAAAATAACAAATTCTCAAGCGGTAAATAAATCATATCCCGGATTCTTCGATGATCTCAGTTTTCTGGGTGTCGAGATCCTTAGGGAAGATTAAAGGAGTGTGAAATATGAGTTCCTGTTACGGAAGAAATGTCAAGATCTCAATATTCGGCCAATCCCATTCCCCTGCCATAGGAGTGGTGGCGGATGGTCTTCCCTTCGGCTTTGAACCGGATATGGAAGAGCTCAAACGCTTTATGGCAAGAAGAGCGCCGGGCAATAACGATCTCAGCACAAAAAGAAAAGAAACAGACAGTTTTAAAATACTGTCCGGCATAAAAAACGGTGTTTTATGCGGAGCTCCTTTTGCTGCCGAAATAGAAAACTCCGACACTCGTTCAAAGGACTATTCTCAGTTTAAAGACATGCCCAGACCGGGACATGCTGATTATACAGCTCAGATAAAATACAAAGGCTTTCAGGATGAAGCCGGCGGCGGACACTTTTCAGGCAGACTCACCGCTCCTCTGTGTCTCATAGGCGGGATCTGTATCCAGCTTCTGAAAAAAGAAGGAATATATATAGGTTCACATGTTGAACGCATAGCGGGTATTCCTGACGAACGGTTCGATCCTGTGAACATCAGCAAAGATGATTTTGCGGATCTGGCAGAAATGACTCTTCCTGTGCTTGATAACGAAGCCGGCGAAAAGATGAAGGAAGCGATCCTGGATGCCAAAGAACTGGGAGATTCTGTAGGAGGTATCATAGAATGCGCCGTTACCGGACTTCCTGCCGGACTGGGAGATCCTATGTTTGACGGAATGGAAAACCTAATTTCATCCATAGTATTCGCCATACCTGCAGTAAAAGGTATAGAATTTGGTGCGGGATTTGATGCCTGCGGTATGCTTGGAAGCGAAAACAACGACTGCTATACCGTAAAAAACGGTCAGACGGTCACCGAAACAAATAACCACGGGGGAATACTTGGAGGTATAACTTCGGGAATGCCTCTGATATTCAGAGCCGGTATAAAACCTACCCCTTCGATATTCAAATCTCAGCAGACTGTAAGTCTCTCCGAGATGTGCGAAAAAACTTTAGATATCAAAGGACGTCATGACCCCTGCATAGTGCCTAGAGCGGTACCTTGCATCGAGGCTGCAGCAGCGATAGCTGTTTATGATGCCCTGCTTGAATATAAAAAATACAGATAATATAACTAGAGAGGTGTAAAATGGAAATCAGTGATTACAGAAAAAAGATCGACAGTATTGATGAACAGTTAGTGAAGCTTTTCACTCAGAGAATGGAAGTATCAGCAGAAATAGGCCAGTTCAAAAAAGAAAACGAGCTTCCTGTATATGATGCTGAAAGAGAAAGAAAAAAGAGAGGCGAGATCTCAGCTATGACTGACAGCTCAATGCATTCCTACACAGATGCGCTTTATTCTTTGATCTTCGAACTCAGCCGTTCATATCAGAGAAAACTCTCCGGAAAGAAAAATCAGCTCAAAGAAGATATCCAGGCCGCACTGGAGTCCACACCACAGCTCTTCCCGGGCAGATCTCTCGTAGCATGTCAGGGCGTAGAAGGAGCTTACTCACAGCAGGCCTGCGAAAAGATATTCTCCGCTCCTCAAATCATGTACTTCAATTCTTTTGAAGGAGTTTTCTCAGCTGTAGATAAAGGTCTCTGCCAGTACGGTCTTCTTCCTTTGGAAAACAGCACTGCAGGTTCTGTAAATAAGATCTACGATCTCATGATGCAGTACGATTTCAAGATCGTAAGAAGCACAAGAGTTAAAATAGACCATGCACTTATGGCCGCAAAGGGTACTTCTATGGGAGATGTCAAAGAAATCTTCTCTCATCAGCAGGCTATCTCTCAGTGTGAAAGCTTCCTTTCAGAGCTTAAAGGAGTTAAGATCACAGCATGCGAAAACACTGCTGCTGCTGCGAAAATGATAATGGATTCCGGCAGAACAGATGCTGCTGCCATCGCTTCTCCTATTTGCGGAGAGTTATACGGTCTTACCACGCTCAAAACATCCATACAGGATCAGGGCAGCAACTTCACAAGATTTATATGTATTTCCAAAAACCTCGAAATATATCCAGGGGCAGACAAAACAAGTATCATGATGATCCTTCCTCACAAACCGGGTTCACTTTACAAAGTTCTTTCCAGATTCAACGCTCTTGGAGTTAACCTTCAGAAGCTGGAAAGCCGTCCGCTCCTCAACAGCGACTTTGAATTCATGTTCTACTTCGATCTGGATTCATCCGTATATTCACCTGAATTCATCCATATCTTTGATGATATAGAAGGTATGGCAGCCACATTCCAGTATCTCGGAAGCTACTCGGAGGTGGTTTAATGAAAAAATATGGTCTGATCGGCGAGAAGCTGGGACATAGCTTTTCCCCTCAGATACATGGACTGCTTCACGATTACGAATATAAACTCTATGAAGTGGAGAAAGATTCCCTCTCCCGCTTTATGAAGGAAACCGATCTTCAGGGTTTTAACGTTACTATCCCATATAAACAGGATGTAATTCCTTTCTGCAAAACTCTTTCAGACAGAGCTTCAGCTATAGGAAGTGTCAATACTGTGGTGCGTATGGAAGACGGAAGCTTCTTTGGAGACAACACCGACTATTACGGTTTTGAATATATGCTGAAAAAAAGCGAAGTTTCTGTCACCGGCAAAAAAGCTCTTATACTTGGCAGCGGCGGCGCTTCCAAAACCGTTCAGGCAGTATTGAAAGCATCAGGAGCTTCTCCTGTTATAGTCATCTCAAGATCAGGAGAAAACGATTACAGCAGCCTCCATCTTCATGAAGATGCGGCTGTCATAGTGAATACCACCCCGCTGGGGATGTATCCGAATACAGGCATCTCTCCAGTAGACCTTAAGCTTTTTCCAAACTGCAGGCTGGTTTTGGATCTCATATACAATCCACACAAAACCGCGCTGATCCTTCAGGCAGAAAACCTTGGAATACCGGCTTTCAGCGGTCTTTCTATGCTGGCGGCTCAGGCAAAAGAGGCCGGTGACATATTCACTTCCACCCATTCTTCTGAAGATGTGATCGCTAAAATAGAGAAAAAAATCTCATCTCAAACTATGAACATAGCCTTGATAGGCATGCCGGGCTGCGGCAAAACCACAGTAGGAAAGCTTCTGGCAGAAACGACCGGCAGAGAATTTATAGATTTAGATGATGAGATAGAACGAACACTCGGCCGCAAGATCCCCGAAGTTATAGCTGAAGAAGGTCTTGATTATTTCAGAAAAGCAGAAACAGAAGCTTTGCGTAAAGTTTCCTGTCAAAGCGGCAAGATCATCGCTACCGGCGGAGGAGTTGTAACCATTGTCGAGAATAAACCCCTTCTCGATCAGAACAGCTTCACTGTCCTTCTGGAAAGGCCGCTGGAAGATCTCTCATCGGAAGGAAGGCCCCTTTCCCAAAGCAAAGGAGTGGAAGGCCTCTATAACGAAAGAAAACATCTATATCAGGAATGGAGCAAATTAAAAGTAGAGAACAAAACGCCTGAACAGGCAGCCAAAGAAATAACAGAAAAGCTTTTTCATTTATAGATATGCACTCTCGGTGCATTCTCCGTACAAAACAGGGGCTGATCCGGTGATCAGCCCCTGTTTCTTGCTTCATTTATCTTTTCGTTCAGCTCACTCAGATACTCCCATCTTTCCATCTTGTACTCCAGTTCTTTTTCCAAGGTTTCTTTTTCCTCGGACAAGACTCTGAGCTTTTCATAGTCCTGAGAGTTCTCATACATTTTTCCCTCTATTTCAGATATCTTTTCTTCCAGTTTAGAAATATCTTCTTCTATAGTTTCAAACTCTTTTTGTTCTTTAAAGGAAAATCTCAGTTTCTTCTGTTTTTCCTCCGTTCCTGAAGCTCCTTCCCGACTCTGGCTCCTGTGTTTATTTTTACTTTCAGCTTTAATTTCTTTTTCTCTGCTTTTTCTCTTTTCGGCGTAATCCGAATAGCCTCCCGGATAATGCCCTATACTACCTTCTCCTTCAAAAGCAAATGTCCTGACCACAAGTCTGTCAAGAAAATACCTGTCGTGAGAAACAATTATTACCGCCCCGGGGAAATCGTCCAGATAGTCTTCCAGGACTGTAAGCGTATCTATATCAAGGTCATTGGTAGGTTCATCAAGTATAAGCACATTAGGGGCTGACATGAGTATGCTTAAAAGATACAGCCTTCTCTTTTCTCCTCCCGAAAGCCGTCCTATCTCCACACTGTGCATATATGGAGGGAATAAAAATCTTTCCAGCATCTGAGATGCAGAAAATGTTCCGTCTTTGGTTTTCACACTGTCAGATATCTCTTCGGCATACTTTATGATCCTTTTTTTCGGATCCAGCACTTCATTGTCCTGAGAGAAATACCCCACTTTAACAGTTGTTCCGGAATTTACACAGCCTCCATCCGGCTCCACCTGTCCCATTATTATTTTAAGCAGCGTGGATTTCCCGCAGCCGTTAGGGCCTATGATCCCCACCCGGTCGTCCCTAAGAAGATTATAACTGAAATCATTGATTATCGTTTTCCCTTCATAGGATTTACTTATATTCTCGATCTCGATTATCTTTTTACCCAGTCTGCTGCTGGATACCGCCATCTCCAGCTTCGAATCATCTATCACAAGTTTGCTGTTTTCCAGTTCATGGAATCTCTCTACCCTGCCCTTTGCTTTGGTAGTCCTTGCCCTTGCGCCTCTCCTTATCCATGCCAGTTCTTTTTTATATATTGCCAGACGCTTTCTCTCCGTCGCCAGTATCATCTCTTCCCTTGCAGCTTTAGTCTCCAGATAAAGATCGTAATTTCCTTCGTAGCTGTAAAGTTTTGTTTTATCGATCTCTACTATCCTGTTTGTGACTCTGCACAGAAAATATCTGTCGTGGGTGATCATAAGGACCGCTCCTTTGTATGCGATCAGATATTCTTCCAGCCATTCTATTATATTATTGTCCAAATGGTTAGTAGGCTCGTCCATTATGAGCAGGTCTGTTTCTCTTGCGAAAAGCGCGGCCATAGCCACTATCTTTCTCTGACCCCCGGACAGTTCTTTCATCTTAGCTTCGAAATCATCTATCCCCAGCTTTGTGAGCATACTTTTGCATTCATATTCCTGAGTTCCCCCTCCGGCTTCCGAAATATAGCTCAAGGCCTGCTCTATAACAGTTTTCTCGCCGTCAAAGTCAGGATTCTGGGGCAGATATCCCATCCTTAGATTTCTCGCCGCTGTTATGGTTCCGGCTTCCGCCTCTTCCACACCGGCAAGGATCTTAAGCAGGGTTGTTTTCCCTGTACCGTTAACGCCTATAAGGCCCACCTTTTCATCGCTGTGTATGCTTATATCTATATCTTTAAGCAGAGGCTTTTCGGTATAGCTCTTGGTTATCCCTTCCGCATTCAATAAAACCATAGTCTTTTCACCTGTCGTCATAAAATATCAAAGGGAGTGCTTCTGCACTCCCTTACATTATTACCTAAATGCTTTTTCTCTGCAACAAATTTATCTGTGTAAGAAACCGGATATCCTCTTATAAAGCAGGAATGTGATGATAGAGTTGATGCCTGCTTTAATGAAGTTGAAGCCTAAGATGAAAGGCATGAGCTCTGTAACTACGGATCTTGGAACACCCATGAACAATGGTGTTACCACCAGATTTGCGAAGAACATAACTATTACCCATGCAATAGTACCGATAGCAAGAGCTGTTACAGCGCCTTTTTTGGTCTTCTTCACTTTGTATATGTTACCTGCAACCAGCACGAATGTACCTGTAGCAATGATATGCATTATTATACCGTATGCACCGCTGTGAGCACTTACTGTAAGCCCCTGGATGACTGCAGTCACAACTGTAAGGATAAAGCCTGCGAGAGGTCCGAATGCGAATGTTCCGATCATGATAGAAATATCGGCAGGATCGTATTCAAGGAATGATACTGCAGGGAATATCGGGAAGTGGATGAAGTATACCAGTACTATAGAGATCGCCACCAACAATCCCATTTTTGCAAGTTTCACTGTGCTTTTTTGTGTGTTAAGATTTTCCATTTTTTCCTCCTTCTTTCCGGATGTCTCCGGATCTCGCTAAAATAATTAAGTCTGTCAGGAAACAAAAAGCCTTGAGAATTCTTCTCAAGGCAAAAAAGCATACAAAATATTTGCTGCAATGTTTCTTTCATCCGGACTGTACCGTTGGTATCGGGATCTCACCGACTCTGCCTTTCGGCTCGCGGACTCGCTGTTCAAACAGATTACCGCCAGTGAGGAATTTCACCTCGCCCTGAAACAGATTCAACTGAATCTATTATAGTACCTGTCTTTACATTTGTAAACATCTTTCTACAATATAATTATTTTTTCTTTTAACGAAACTTTTTCTTGATTTTTTTCGTCGCAAGAGTACAATGATAACATTAGCAGGTTTTTTAAACGGAGGTAATAAAATGCCTAACATATCTATCCACACAGGAATGCGCATTAAAAAGTGCCGAAAAAGCAAGAATATGACCATAGAGGAACTGGGCAATATAATAAATAAAAGTAAGGCTACCGTTTCTAAATACGAAAACGGTTCTGTAGCCATCGATCTGGACACTCTTTACAGCATTTCAAAGGCTTTGGATGTAAACATCATGACTTTGATCGATTACAATATATCGGAAGAGCATGAAAGCAATGTGAATGAAAACATATACTTCGACAAACCCAACATATACATGTATTATTACGACGGGCGCTCAAACAAAATAGTTAAGACCCTTGTCTGCAAGATCCCTTCTCAGGAGCCTGACAACTCCGGATCTACCAAAGTAATAATGTACCAAGGTTTAGAGTCCTTTGACAATCCCGAAAAATCACAGCATGTTTTTGTGGGTGAAATGATAGCATACGATACCATAACCCATTTTTTCCTTTCCAACCAAATCAACAAAGCAGAAAAAATGTACGTATGCATATTCAATCCACTTCATGCCAACTCTCAGGCAGTTGGACTTTTATCCGGACTGGCCAGCACGCCGTTCTTCGGCCCTATAGCTCTAAAGGTCCTTGCATCCAAAGAAATACTTGACGAAAACGAGGATCTTCTGAATGTTATAAAACTCCAGCCTCTTGAACATCAGATCCTGGAAAATCTGAATATGCTGTTTATAAACAGGCCTAATTCCTTATTTCTTAAAACAGCTTCTGAAGAAGAAAATAAAAAATAAAACCAAAAACGCAAAAAGTGGAGCCGAACTCCACTTTTTTTGTGTGATCATTTCAACTTCCGAACACACACTCTCTCTTCTTTTCCTTTTGTTCAAATACAGTACACCGCTGTACTGTAGACATCATTCTATATTCATCGCCTTGTCATGTCAATATTTTTTTGCATATTTTTTTCGCAAAACGAGAAATTCTATCTTGCTGTTTCGTATTTTGAAACTTTTTAGGTTTTTTCGGCATTTATTGTCCTCAAATATCGAGATATTTTTTTACCCGATATATTTGACAATGACCCTTTCGTATGATATAACCCATATGTTAAGAATAAGAGTTACTAAAGAAGGAAAACAAATGATCCATACCATATCTCATGCCCTGCTTGATACCCTCAAGCTGGTGCCTTTTCTGTTCCTGACATATCTGTTGATGGAATATATTGAGCATAAAACCAGTGATAGAATAGAAAAAGCTTTGGAAAAAAGCAAAAAATCCGGTCCTGCTGCAGGCGGACTTCTGGGAATTATCCCTCAATGCGGTTTTTCCAGTGTTGCGGCTAATTTTTACTCAGCCCGTATGATCACCCTAGGCACATTGGCTGCAGTATTTATTTCAACTTCGGATGAAATGCTTCCAATATTCATCGCATCATCCGTTGCACCCTCCACTATAGTAAAAATACTTCTGTTCAAGCTTACAGCTGCAGTCATCGCAGGTTTTCTTATAGATGCGGTTTTAAAACCGCCGACGAGCCATGACCACCATGAGGATATCCATCATTTGTGCGAAGCCCAAGGCTGCAATTGCGGCGGAGACAATATATTTCGTTCTGCAGCAAAGCACACCCTCAGTATAAGCATTTTCATTTTTATAGTTGTACTTATCTGCTCTGTGCTGATAGCCATCCTGGGAGTAGACACTCTCAGCGACAGGTTCTTCGGTATCCCTGTACTGGGAGAGATCACCGCATCTCTCATAGGCATAATACCAAACTGTGCTTCTTCAGTAATGATAACTCAGTTTTACCCGGAAGGCATAATGCCGGCAGGTCCAATGATATCCGGTCTCATGATGAACTCCGGAATAGGTCTGGCAGTTCTTTTCAGAATGAATCGTAATATAAAAGAAAACCTGACCATTACAGCCCTTATATTCATTTTATCCGTAATGGCAGGCATCATCGTATCTATACTCAATATTTCATTTTAAATCGCAAAACCGCAGGAAGAAAACTCCTGCGGTCCTTATTTTATCCAAATCTTACTATCATATATACAGTACATATGCATATGCTTACAAGCATCAGCGGGAACCCCACTTTCATATACTGCCTGAAGCCTATAGGATGCCCTTCTCTTGCGCTTATTCCGGAGAGTACTACGTTTGCGGAAGCACCGATAAGTGTTCCGTTTCCGCCCAGACATGCTCCGAGAGACAGAGCCCACCAAAGAGGCATTACATCTATCCCCGCATCTCCCATAGCCATAATGAGAGGTATCATTGTAGCCACGAACGGGATATTGTCAAGGAATGCAGATAATATAGCTGATGCCCATAATATAACGATGATAGCGATAAGCATCTTTCCTTCGGTAACATCTATAATAAATGTTGCCAGCATTCCTATAACTCCGCTTTCCTGAAGTCCTCCTACTACAACAAACAGTCCTACGAAGAATATTATAGAGGTCCATTCAACGCCTTCTACTATCTGCTCAATTTCCTGTCTTCCTATGAGCATCATTATTACAGCAGCTCCCAATGCTATTATAGCGGATTCCAATCCAAGACTGTCCTGAAAAACAAAAGCGAATATCATTACAAATATCATTACAACACTTTTTATCATCAAGGTCTTGTCTTTTATCTCAAGATTCTCATCCATAAGCATGAGATTCTCTATCTTATCCTGTTCAGTTTTCAGCTTACGACCGTATATACCATAGAACATAACAGTTGTTGCTAAAAGTACTATGATGACTGCCGGGCCAACATTGAATACGAAATCCATAAAACTCACCCCTGCAGCACTCCCTATCATTATATTAGGAGGGTCGCCGATCAAAGTCGCCGTGCCGCCTATGTTAGATGCCATTATCTGTGTCATGATAAAGGGTACCGGGTTGAGCCCCAAAGCTTTTGTTATAGCAAATGTCATTGGCCCGATAAGCAGCACCGTCGTAACATTGTCCAAAAATGCAGATAAAACAGCAGTTATAATGATAAACGCAACCATTATCGCCCAGGCTCTGCCTTTTACTATCTTTGCCGACTTTACAGCAATGAACTCAAACAGACCGGATTTCTTTACAACAGAAACAAAAAGCATCATTCCTACCAAAATGCATATGGTATCCGCATCTATATACCCTACACTCGAATGTACAGTGAGAACTCCGCATAGGATCATCATAACTGCTCCCGCTAATGCAGCAGTCATCCTATGTACTCTTTCTGTCATAATAAAAACCATAGTTGCAATAAAAATAATAATGGAAAGAATTTGCATAGTATTCATAATGTCACCACCCATACAGATAGAATGATTCTTATCCCTATATATGAAATACTATCACTATAGTTCTTTAAAGTGGTGTAAATTTTGTGTCAAAGACTCCCTCTAAAATATAAAGATATTATTAACGAAAAAAGAGAGGCTTTTGCCTCTCCTCTGAGATCCATTAATGATCATCATTTTGTCAGTTCCTTAAACTCAGCTTCCACGAATCCTGCCAAAGCTTCCGGGGAAATCTCTATCTGAACTCCTCGCTGACCTCCGCTTACGTATATGGTGTCAAAGAGTACAGCAGTCTCATCAATATATGTGGGATACTTTTTCTTCATGCCTATAGGCGAGCATCCCCCTCTTATATATCCTGTAAGCCCTAGAAGCTCCTTCATATGGATCATTTCCACCCTCTTGTTTTTCGTCTGAGCCGCAGCTTTTTTTAAATCCAGTTCATCTCCTGAAGGTATACAGAACACGTGGATGCCTCCCGGTTCTGTTCTTGCCAC
>JAFXHN010000111.1 GCA_017536365.1 Bacillota bacterium
ATTTTAAAAGAAATATCTAACAGCGTAAAACAGGTAGCAGAGGCTATAGGTATAGCTGTCGGAGTAGAAGTCGAAATCGTAGATGATGAACTTACGATTTTAGGCGGGACAGGAATATATGCATCAAAAATCGGCCAGAAGGAAGAACACGGCAGACTCGACGGGAATTTCCTTTATGCACGTGTCTTCCGCAGCGGCAAAACGGAATTTATCGAGGATGCTGTGCATGATGCGGATTATGATGACATGGGGAGTGCAGGGACTATATCCGGAGAACTTGCAGAAATCTGTACCCCTATAAAAATCAACAGCCGTATAATAGGCATCATCGGTATGGTAGCGTTCACCGATGAACAAAAGCGTATACTTCTTGATAAGAAGAGGAGCATGGTGACCTTCGTTGAAAAGATGGCGGATCTGCTGGCGGCAAAAGCTGCGCAGAGGGAACTTCTTGAAGATACGGAGGCTTCCATGAATGAAATCTCTGCCGTTCTTGAAACTACTCATGAAGGCATCTTTGCGCTTGACCGCAAAGGATATATAAAACACTGCAATAAGATGGCTGCCACATTGTTCGGGGCAACAAAAGCTGACATAGTGGGAAGTCACATAAATGACTTTATGGCAGGAACACCTGCGCTGAAAGTCATCGATACGGGCAAAGGATACACTGAAAACGAGGAGATATTCAAAAGTCCGAGAGGCAGATGGCATTTTATCGTCACAGCTAAACCGTATATGGCAGGAGATGCGATCGATGGCGTCGTTATTTCTTTCAGGGACATCAAAGAGGCCCAGAAACTTGTCTATAACATAAATACAAGAGCGCTCAAAAATACACTGGATGATATCGTGGGCATCAGTGAAGATATCCGCCGTGCGAAAAAACAGGCAGCTGTAATTGCAAAAGGGAATTCCACGGTACTCATAACAGGTGAAAGCGGGACAGGTAAAGAGATGTTTGCTAAAGCCATTCATTACGCGAGTCCCCGCAGTGAAGCGCCGTTCGTAACGGTCAACTGCGGTGCGATACCGGGGAATATGCTCGAAGGTGAACTGTTCGGCTATGAAGGCAGCGGAGCGGGTGATCCTGATAGACCGGGCAAGTTCGAGCTTGCTAATGGGGGCACTATATTTCTGGACGAGATCGGTGATGTGCCGGTCCATCTCCAGGTAAAAATACTGCAGGTGCTGCAGTCCATGAGATTTGAAAGAGTGGGCGGCAGTAAGGACGTAATTGTAGATGTGCGTGTGATGGCCGCTTCCAATAAAGATCTTGAAAAAATGGTAAAAGAGGGAGAGTTCAGAGATGACCTTTATTATAAACTGGGAGTCATTCCGATGGATATCCCTCCTCTGAGAGAACGTAAAGAAGACATCAAGATCCTCATGTATCACTTCCTCAAAAAGTACAATTCGTTCATGAACAGAAAAATAACAGGCTTCACAAAGGAAGTGGAGTCGCTGTATATGAACCATGACTGGCCGGGCAATGTCAGAGAACTGGAAAATGCCATAGAGTACGGCACTAATATGGCTTTCGGAGACACAATAGGCATAGACGAGGTCCCTTCCAGACTGATGAGGGAGGATGAAAGTTTCATCAGCTTTCATGATTCTGACCTGCCTCTGTCGGAACAGGTCAGACAATATGAAAAAGAGATAATTACCAGAAAGCTCAGAAAGCATGGGAACAACGGCACCGCAAAGGATATAATTGCTAAAGAGCTGGGTCTTTCCAAGGCCACTCTTTACAGAAAACTTACTGATCTGGAAATTGTGGGATGATAAATTTTCAGACAAATCCGAAAATGGCAAAAGTTGCTTTATTGCTTGTATTTCTGAGGGAAGTGGAGTAAAATTAAGTTGTTGAATTAAATTAATTTAATTAAATAAAATTCTAGAATATTTGATTATGGAGGATTTAAAAATGTTAAGAGAAGCATTACCTAAAATCGTAACACCATTACCAGGACCTAAAGCTAAAGCTATTCTGGACAGAAGAGCTGCTGCAGTTCCTAATGCAATCGGATGTGCTTACAAAGCAGTAATCGAAAGAGGCGAAGGCGCTATGTTCGAAGACGTTGATGGAAACATCTTCTTAGACTGGATCGGCGGCGTAGGCGTACTGAACATGGGATACTCCAACCCAGAAATCATCGAAGCTGTAAAAGCTCAGTCCGAAAAATTCTTCCACTCCATGTTTAACATCACTACACACGAAGGATATGTTAAACTGGCAGAAGAAATGAACAGAATCGTTCCTGTAAAAGGCGATGAAAAGAAAACTATGTTCGTTTGCTCCGGTTCCGAAGCTGACGAAAACGCAGTTAAAATTGCTAAGTCTTACACAAAGAGACCTAACATCATCGTATTCACAGGCGCATTCCACGGAAGAACTGCTCTGACAATGACAATGACAGCTAAAAAAGCTTACGCTATCGGCATGGGACCATTCCCAGACGGCGTATACAGAGCTGAATTCCCTAACCTGTTCAGAGCTCCAGGCGGAATGGGCGAAGAAGAAGCTATCAAATACTATGTTGAAAA
>JAFXHN010000008.1 GCA_017536365.1 Bacillota bacterium
ACCCTTATTTTGACTCAATGTGTTAACCTTTTTAACACATACCCTTATATTTGACTCAATGTGTTAACCTTTTTAACACATACCCCTTAATTCGGCTCAAAGGGTTAACCTTCTTAACACAAAGACCTTTAATTCGGCTCAAAGGGTTAACCTTCTTAACACAAAGACCTTTAATTAGGCTCAAAGAGTTAACTTCTTAACACAAACCCTTATATTCGACTCAATGTGTTAACCTTTTTAACACATACCCCTTAATTCGGCTCAAAGGGTTAAATCTCTAAACTCTATACTCTCTAATGTGCACAAAATGTTAAAAACACCGTTTAAGCCAAATAATATCCCTTAAACAATAGTTTTTCATATTTAGACAAAAGCCCGTCTCATCAACAGTGAGACGGACTTTGCGTTTATTATGATTCGTACTGATGACCTGTACAGTACTCTGTTTTTAGCTCTACCCCTATATTATTATACAAATAAAGTATTCTTTTCCGTCATCGGCGATCTTTTGTACCGACTTCTGTACCTTGAATCTGAGATTATCAGGTACATTTCCTGATTTCGCTTTTATCTGTTCCGCAACCGTTTCGTACAGCGTTTTGCCGAAAAGGTTTGTTTCCCATACTTTTTCAGGTTCGCTTTCGTAATTAGCCATGAGCTGATCTATAAGATCCTGAGACTGAGCTTCAGTGCCGATAATAGGCGCCACTTCAGTTGTCAGCCCAACTTTTATCATATGCAGCGAAGGAGCATTTGCTTTGATCCTTACTCCGTATTTGCTGCCCTGTTTGAATATTTCAGGTTCTTCCAGCGTCATCTCATCGAGCCTTGGCTGCACTATCCCATATCCCATTGATTCTACCTGCATCATTGCAGTCTTCATCTTGTCGTATTCACGTTTATCTGATGATATCTCCCTCATCACCTCAAAGAAATCCCTGTCGTTTCTGACATCGTAATCTATGATATCGCTTAATACTTTATAGAACAATCCATTGACAAGATCCATATCTATATCTGCTCTGCCGTCACCCAGCATTATCTCATCCACAGCTGTTCTTCTTATAACAGTACCGTCTTCCAGTTCTCTTACTCTATCCTGAATATCTCTTATGTTTGATATGTTCTGACCCCATTCTCTTACTGCCGAAGAAATGTGGGTCTTTATCCAATGATCCTTGTCAAGACCTCCCACAAAACCCGGAAGAGTAAAAGTAACAGATGACACCGGGAATTCATAGAGCACTGCCTCAAGAAGAGAATTCAAAACATCCAGGCTCATTTTCGCGCAGTTCACAGCCATAACAGGAACTCCGTATTCTTCTTCAAGCTCTTTTTTACATTCTATAGCTCTTTCCGAATCCGGCAGTATAGAATTCATTATTACTAGGAAAGGTTTATTAAGCTCCTTCAGCTCCCTTATTACTCTCGACTCAGCCTTCTTGTAGTTTTCTCTTGGGATCTCCGATATCGATCCATCTGTGGTTATTACCAATCCTATAGTTGAATGGTCAGCTATCACTTTTCTTGTGCCTATTTCAGCCGCTTCCTCAAAAGGTATTGCCTCTGCCGCCCAAGGAGTAGTCACCATTCTTGGAACTCCTTCTTCTGAATGTCCCAGAGCTCCATCCACCATATATCCAACGCAGTCGATCAATCTCACCTGACAGCTCACATCTCCCGCCAGATCGAGTTTCACAGCCTCTGCAGGTACAAATTTGGGCTCAGTAGTCATTATAGTCTTCCCCCCGCCGCTTTGGGGAAGTTCATCCTTTACTCGTTCTCTGACATATGTATTTTCTATATTGGGAACCACCAAAAGATCCATAAATCTCTTAATGAATGTAGACTTGCCGGTCCTTACCGGACCTACTACTCCTATATAAATATTGCCCTGCGTTCTTTCAGATATGTTTTCATATATGCTTAAATTTTCCAAAATAAAACCTCCCCCATATAAGTCAATACATTATATTAGAGAGGTTGACCTTTTATACGTATTTTTTATTCTGATGTTATCCTATCCATAAAACTATCTGTAGATTCACTTGAACTTCGGTTATATCTGTTCAAACGATACAGACAGCTTTCTTCCCCCTGATTGATCATATTGCTTTTTTCAATACAGGTCAAAGAGGCTTTGAATCCAAGATCCTCTATAACAGGATATGTTTCCGAAGATATCAGCCCAAAGGGATATGTGTAACAGACAGCCTCAACACCGGCTTTCTCCTTTAAAAGCATCTGCATTTTTGAAGTGTCTGATGCAAACTTAGTTATATATTCACAGAATCCCTCTCCCTGCATCCTCATACTTCCTCTGCGATCACCCAATTCATGGAAATCATAGGAATGATTTTGGATCTCAACAAAAGGATACTGAGCAAATTCAGCGAGTTCATTCCAATCCATATATGGATAGCCCCTGTCACAGTAACTGCCCACTACCGAATAAACGCCTTTCGCTTCATATTTCTCCATAACCTTATATGCTGTGCTCATATTGTTTTTCATGCCATCGTCAAAAGTGATCATCACAGGCTTTGAAGGCAGTTTTCCGCTTCCTTCAGCATAAGCGATCACATCTTCCACAAATACAGTCTCATACCCTTTATCCTTCAGCCATTTCAGATCTTTTTCCAAAGTATCCTCCGATATCACATAATCCCCCGTACTGCCTTTTTCCACAATGCTGTGATACATTATGATCGGCAGGAAAACAGAGTTTTCCCTGTGTTCCTCCAAATGTTCGGGTCCGCCTCCTGTCATCTTTCCGGAATCTAAAAAAATATGGCCGGCAGTCATGCTGCCGACCGTAATACACATTATCAGGAAAAACATCAGCTTACGCTTTAGTCTCCCATATATCTGTTTCATATACCGCATCACCCTTATCAAAGTATGCAGTACAGTCAATAATGATTACATTTGTTCTACTTCGTGCTTCTTCTGTCTGGTCATCAGTATATTGAATCCATCTTTAGGATCCATACCTTCATTGAGAACTTTATATATATTCTCTACTATAGGCATTTCCACTCCATACTTCTGAGCCAATCCATATGCTGCATTGCAGGTGAATACGCCTTCTACTATCATACCTACGTTTTCAACGGCTTTCTCAGGATCCACACCTTCGCCTATCATTATACCGCATCTTCTGTTCCTGCTGTGCATGCTTGTGCAAGTAACTATAAGATCTCCTATACCGGACAATCCCGCAAAAGTAGTTTCTCTTGCACCCATAGCTACGCCAAGTCTTCTTATTTCTGCAAGACCTCTTGTAATAAGCGCCGCTTTTGCATTGTCACCGTTTCCAAGACCGTCACAGATGCCCGCTCCGAGAGCTATTATATTCTTCAGCGCACCGCCGAGTTCAACTCCTACAACATCGTCGTTCGTATAAACTCTCATAACACTGCTCATGAGCATATCCTGCACATACTCAGCTGCGGCTCTGTCTTTTGATGCAGCCACCAGAGTTGTAGGCATTCCTTTGCAAACCTCCTCGGCATGAGAAGGGCCGGATACAACAACATACTTATTGTCCGGAATATATTCTGCAGCGATCTGGGATAAAAGAGACAATGTATTCTGTTCTACACCTTTAGCTACATTGACTACTATCTTATCCTTGCCTATAAGGCCTGCAGCGTTTTCAAGAGCTGACCTGAAAAACTGTGCCGGGACAGCAAAAACGATCACATCGCTTCCTGCTATTGCATCTTCCTGATTTTCCTTTACGCTGAGAGTTTCAGGAAATTTAGTTCCCGGGAGAAATTTTGTATTTTCTCTTTCTCTCATCATATTTTCAATATGTTCCTTGTCGATATCCCACAGATCAACATTCAGGCCCTTGGAGCTGAGACTTATGGCAATTGCTGTCCCCCAGCTTCCTCCGCCTAAAACAGTTATCTTTTCATTCATTTTTCTACCTCTATTTTTTCAGACTGAATTTAGGCTCAGTGCCAGACAACAGTCTTTTAATATTACCCCTATGTTTGACCCAAATTATCACAGTGATGATCAGAGCCCATATGATAACGAAAATATCATATCCCATGACTGCAACAGTTATGGTAAAGATCAGCACACCCAAAAGAGAGCCTAAGGATATCCTTCTGCTGACAGCCATAATTATAACTGCGACTATGACAGCAACAAGAGCGGCTTTAGGAACAGCAACTATACAAAGGCCCAGCGTTGTTGCAACGCCTTTACCTCCTTTAAATCTGTAATATATCGGGAATATATGCCCCAGTACAGCAGCAAGACCGCAGGCAAGTCCTATCTCATATGAACTGAAAATGAGATATCCGGCCAAATAACATACTATACCTTTTAATATATCAAGGAGCAGTGTAGCTACCGCCATCTTTTTGCCGTAATTTCTTAGCACATTAGTAGTGCCCGCATTCCCGCTGCCCAGTGTTCTGATGTCTACGCCATATTTTGCTTTGCATAGAACTATTGCAGGCGAAAGGCTTCCTATGAAATAGCTCGCTATTACTACGATTATTTTAAATACGACCATTCTATACTACCACCTGTTATTAATCAATACTATTGGCATCTTCTCCCTTAGCTCTATATACGAACTTTATAGAAGTGCCGTCAAATCCAAAACCTTCTCTGATCTTGTTTTCAAGATATCTTGCGTAAGAGAAATGCATGAGTTCTCTGTCGTTTATTTTAAATGAGAATAGAGGAGGCTTAACCGCTACCTGTGTTGCATAGTATATCTTCAGTTTCTTTCCTTTGTCTGAAGGAGGCTGATTCATAAGGATCGCATCGGAGATAAGTGTATTGAGAACACCTGTAGGAACTCTCTTTGAACATTCACTTTCAATACCGATGACCATGTCCATGATTTTATTTACCCTCTGACCCGTAAGAACAGAAATGAACAGCACAGGTGCATAACTCAGGTATACCAGTTCTTTTCTCAGATTTTTTGTGTATTCCTTCATGGTATTGGTTTCTTTTTCAATAAGATCCCACTTGTTTACCACGATCATTACGCCTTTTCCTGCCTCATGAGCCAGACCGGCGATCTTTTTATCCTGTTCGGTAACGCCTTCTTTTGCATCTATCATAAGGATGCAGACATCTGATCTTTCAATAGCCGCAACAGCTCTTACAACACTGTATTTTTCTATATTCTCGTTGATCCTGCTTCTTCTTCTGATACCTGCCGTGTCAATGAGAGTAAATTTCATCCCCTGGTATTCAAAAGGAGAGTCTATGGAATCTCGGGTAGTACCGGCAATATCGCTTACTATGACCCTGTCTTCTCCCAGAAGCTTATTGACTAAAGAAGACTTTCCTACATCCGGCTTTCCTATAACTGCAACTTTTATTGTGTCTTCCTCTTCCTGAACATCTCCCAGTTCTCTTATACCGTCTACGATCTCATCAAGCAGATCCCCAAGCCCCAGCATATTTGCTGAGGAAATAGGATGAGGAACACCTAGGCCCAGTTCATAGAAATCATAAAAATCATCGTTTGGTTTTCCGTTATCTATTTTATTTACAGCCAGAACGACTTTTTTGCCCGTTCTGTAAAGCATATTCGCAACTTCTCTGTCGGCAGAAGTAAGCCCTTCTTTCCCATCAACCATGAAAAGGATAACGTTGGACATTTCCATGGCGATCTGAGCCTGTTCTCTCATCTGGGATAAGATAACATCTGCTGTTGAAGGCTCGATACCTCCGGTATCGATAAGAGCAAAATGAACGCCCTGCCATTCAGCTTCCGCATATATCCTGTCTCTTGTTACACCCGGAGTGTCTTCAACTATAGATACTCTTCTGCCTATTATCCTGTTAAAAAATGTGGATTTACCTACATTAGGTCTTCCCACTACTGCTACTATCGGTTTGCTCACCAGCTTTCCCTCCCATCAAAAAGGGCATCAGCAAATGCTTCCGGCTCGAAAGGCTGCATATCTTCTACGCCTTCGCCTACCCCAATATATTTTACAGGGATATCGAATTCATCAGAGATGGATATAACTATGCCGCCTTTAGCGGTGCCGTCAAGTTTCGTAAGAACGATACCTGTTATATCAGCTATTTCTTTGAATTCTTTTACCTGAGATTTACCGTTTTGTCCCGTTGCTCCGTCGATAACCAGAAGGGTTTCTTTATGAGCTTCAGGGAATTCTCTATCTATTATCTTATTCATCTTATTGAGTTCTGTCATAAGATTCTTCTTGTTATGAAGTCTTCCTGCAGTGTCACAGATGATAACATCGGTACCTCTTGCTTTAGCAGACTGGATGCCGTCAAAAATAACTGCAGCAGGGTCGGAACCTTCTTTGTGTTTTATTACATTAACACCTATACGTTCTCCCCAAACCTGAAGCTGTTCCGCAGCCGCAGCCCTGAATGTATCTGCAGCAACAAGCTGAACAGTTTTTCCTTCTTTCTTAAGACCGTTTGCTATCTTGGCAATTGATGTAGTCTTCCCAACACCGTTGACACCTATCACCATTACCACCAACGGATACTCTTGTGAAAGCTTATGGGCATCTTCACCTTTGTTGAGGATCTCCGCTGTTATGCTTTTCACTTCTTTTTTAACACTTTCAACATCGTCTATTTTGTTCTTTTTAACAGATTCTTTTAATCTGTCACTTATTTTCATAGCGGTATCCATACCTACATCAGACATGATAAGGATGTCTTCCAGTTCTTCCAGAAACCTGTCGTCTACTTTTGTATAGGTATTGAATGCATCCTCGAATGCAGCCACCATGTTTTCTTTTGTTCTTTTCAGTCCTTCACTGAGCTTTTTAAAAAACGACATACACTCCCGCCTTTCCGTTAATTCTTATTATCATTTAGTTTTAGGGATATTACCTTTGAAATGCCTTTTTCGGGCATAGTGATACCGTACATTACATCGGCTTTTTCCATAGTTGCTTTCTGATGTGTCACCACAACGAACTGTATTTCACCGAAATTCTTTATATAGTCCACGAAACGTCCTATATTTACATCGTCAAGAGCCGCTTCCACTTCATCAAGGATACAAAACGGAGTAGGCCTTACCTTCAATATTGAACATAAAAGGGCTATGGCTGTAAGAGATTTCTCTCCTCCGGACAGCAGATTTATATTCTGAAGCTTCTTTCCCGGAGGCTGTGCTATTATATCAATGGCAGATTCCAGAACATTGTCTTCATCCTCAAGTTTCAGTTCAGCTTTCCCTCCGCCAAACAGTTCTGCAAAAGTTTGAGTAAACTGTTCCGAGATCTCCTTAAAGCTGTTCATAAATCCGACATTTATCCTCTTATCCATATCTTTTATTATGCCGTTCAGAGAATCTATAGCAGATGAAAGATCCTCTCGCTGTTCTGTCAAAAATTCATATCTTTGAGAAACCTGCTTATACTCTTCAATAGCGCCTATATTTACCGGTTCCAGCTCAGTCATCCTGTTTTTGATCTCTCTGGATTCTCTTGTTGCTGAACCCACAGCAAAATCTTCCTGTTTTGCCGCCTGCGCCTCTATGAAAGTAATACTAAAGCTGTCCCATAGTCTGTCTTTAATAGCATCAAGCTGAGACTCCCCTTTTGCCACTTTTATTTCTATATCATGTCTTGCGGCAATATTATTATCAATGAGCTTGTCCAGTTCCCTGCTTCTTATCAGGATTTCCTGTTGTTTCTCAAAGAAAAGTTCTTTTTCTTCTTTAAGCCTGTCAGCTTCGATATTTCTTTTATCATAGCTCTCTTTAGCTGCTTTCAGCAGGACTTTGTCTTCGTCTATTTTATTGTCGGCAGCTTCCTTTTCTGAAACGAGCTGGACTTTTTCTTTTTCCTTTGACTCAAGGATCTCAGACAGTCTCTGTACTTCAAACCTGCTTCTTCTTATGCTTTCCTGATTATGCCTTATATCACTTACAATACCTGAAACTCTTATCTTCAGACTGCTTATTTCCTCAAGCTTTTCATCCGCAAGAGCTTTGGCGGTTTCATAAGCTTTAACCTCATCATCCATAAAGCCTTCACTGGCTGTTATTTCTGTTAATTTGCGGTCTATGTTTTCCTGTATGTCACCGATCATCTTTTCTGTTTCAAATATTTCGGAATCGATATCGGCAGTTTCTTTTTCCCATCTTGAAATATTGTCTTCAAGCACATTCCTTCGATCTATAACTGCATCGTTGCTGCTCTTTAAAGACATCAGTTCGTTCTCTGTCGCTCTGATATCAAGTCCGGCTTTTTCTGTTTTAGTGGTCAGTTCTTCCGCCTGTTTTTCTATATATAAAGCCTGCTTTTCCGCATCGTTCAGTTCTGAAGACAGTTCTTCTATCTTCATACCCAATGTCTTTATATCATTCTTTCTTTCAAACAGATTAGGACCGCTGTTTTTGATCCTTCCTCCGGTTATTACTCCGCTTGGGTTTATATCATCTCCATCCAGTGTTACGAACCTGACACCTGAAGGGTAATTCTTTGATAACCTAACAGCATTCTCCAATGTATCAGCTATAACGACCTTGCCCAGAAGATACTCCATTATCCTTTCATATTTAGGATCATACTGAACACTTTCCACAGCAAAGCCCAGAAACCCATTCTCATCTCTAAGCTTCCGGTACTCGTTTCCTTTAGCCGCATTCCTGCCGCCTCTTATACTGTTAACAGGCAAAAATGTTGCTCTGCCTGCTCTTTCATTCTTAAGAACTTTTATACATTCAGCGGCGCATCGGTCATCATCACAGATGATATTCTGCATACTTGCACCCAAAGCAGTCTGAAGCGCAGTTTCAAGCCCTTTTGGGACGTCAATAAGATCCGCAGCGGCTCCGTGTACGCCCTTCAGTCTGTGCCTGTTGCTCATTATGAATCTTACCGCATGGCCGTAACCTTCAAATGAATTTTCAAATCCAAGCAGCAGATCCCGTTTTGTAACTGCTTTATGAATGTCGTTTTCTATTTCTTCTTTTTTCTTAAATATATCCTTCTGTTTTGCAAGGACATCCTCTTTTTTAGCCAAGTCCTTTTCCATTTCAAGGTTTTTTCGGACTATAGCTTCATTTAGTCTGTCGATCTCCGTTTCGTTGTTTTCAGCACGGCATGAAAGATCTTCGATAGCGGTCCTCGCATCAGCAATATCTTCATCTATCTTTATCTTTCGCTTCATCAGACCGTCTATCAGAGACTTTAATCCTAAAATCTCCGTTTTCCCTACACTTATACTGCTGTGAAGCTGGAACACCTGGCTCTTTTTCTTTTCTATGTGCTCCTGTTTTGCCGCCGCATCTGCAGCAGCTTTCATATATTCGGATTCTTTTTCTTCTGACTGTTTCTTTATTTCAGTTTCTTTTTTCTCAAGCAGATCCGCTCTTTCTATCATTGACTCCAATACAGCGGATTCTTCGGAAAACCTCAATTTATCTTTAAGAAGTTCTCCTGAAAGTCTGTTGATATCTCTTTCAAAAGCAGAAAGTTTTTCCTCCGTAACTTCGATGCCTCTGTTAAGACCGTTTATCTCCTCAAGCTGCTCCATAAGACGGTTTCTGGTGTCTTCCAGGAGCCTGTCCAGTTCAGATATCTTTTCTTTTATGCTATCCAGATCTTTAGCGCTGCTTTCTTTTTCTGATTCATATTCCCGGAACATTTTTTGTGCTTCCAGAAGATCTTCCTGCAGAGCTTTGATCCTTTCTTCAATAGATGCCGCCTGTCTTACTGCAAGATTTATTTCAATGGTCTTATGTTTTTCTCTTAAAACAAGATATTCTTCAGCTTTTATACTGTCTTCTCTGAGTCCGTCTATACGGCTTTCTATCTCAAGGATTATGTCGTTGACTCTGTTAAGATTAACCGCTGCATGACTGAGCTTTTTCTCTGCTTCATTCTTTCTAACTCTGTATTTTGATATGCCGGCAGCCGCTTCAAAAAGTTCTCTTCTTCCTTCGGCGCGGTTATTTACTATCTCAGATATTTTCCCCTGCCCGATGATGGAATACCCTTCAACACCCATACCTGTATCAACTATCAGCTCTTTAATATCTCTGAGCCTGCAGATCCTGCCGTTTATAAGATAATCACTTTCTCCCGAGCGGTACATCTTTCTGGTTATGGCAACTTCATTGTATTCTATAGGAAGGATACCGTCTTTATTGTCGATAACGAGTGTTACTTCCGCAATTCCACGAGCCTTTCGTCTCTCTGTCCCTGCGAAAATAACCTCATCCATTTTTCCCCCACGCAAATTTTTAGGGCTCTGCTCTCCCAAAACCCACCTTATGGCATCCGCTATATTACTTTTTCCGCTTCCGTTAGGTCCGACTATACATGTCATGCCATCCATGAACTCAAGGCTGACCTGCTCGGCAAAGGACTTGAATCCATGCATTTCCAGTCTTTTAAAATACAATTTTCTTATTCTCCGATTTCATATACTAACTGAGCAGCTTTCTGCTCTGCTTCTTTTTTGCTTTTTCCGATTCCCTTTCCGAGAACCTTACCGTTGATCACAAGATCTATATAGAAAGTCTTATTGTGATCCGGTCCTTCTTCTTTGGTGACAACGTAACTTATAGATACTTCTCCAATTGCCTGATATTTTTCCTGAACAAGGGATTTATAATCCTTATTAAGCTGACCTACAGAGGCTTTATCTATAACTTCTTCAAGGATATAAAGCGCAGTCTTCTTTGCTTCTTCCCAGCCTCCGTCAATAAATACTGCACCTATAACTGCTTCCACCGAATCGGCGATCATAGAAGGTCTCTCTCTTCCACCGTTGTTTTCTTCACCTTTGCCAAGGATAAGATATTCTCCTATACCAAGTTTTTTTCCGCATATGCACAAAGAAGCTTCACATACGATGACAGCTCTTTCCTTTGTAAGGGCTCCTTCTTCCACATCTCCGTATTTATTATATAAATGATCGCTTATCACAGCATCAAGAATAGCATCACCCAGATATTCGAGCCTTTCGTTGTTTCTCGAATACCTGAGTTTATTTTCATTCACATAAGAACTGTGGGTCAGTGCTGTGATCAGCAGTTCTTTATCCTTGAAATCATATCCGATTTTTTTAGACAGTTCACAGATCATACTATCACTTAACAAGATATCACCCCCACGGCCTACAGATCATCTTCATCCTCAGCAGCTTCCGCTATGCTCATGATCTGATCATGGATAGTTTTTACTACACTGTTTTCAACATAGGCTTTTGATTTTAATATAGTATTCTTTACAGCATTTGCGTTGGATGAACCGTGCATTTTAAGAACCGCTCCCCTTACTCCAAGGAATGGGGCTCCGCCGTATTCTGAGTAATCAAACATTCCCTTGAGTTCTCTAAGCTTGTCCATTACGAGAGCCGCACCGATCTTTGCGGTGAAGCCTGATGAAAGCTTATCTTTGAGGATATGCATGAAGCCCATAGCCAAGCCTTCTGTGTACTTTATAATAATATTTCCTGTAAAGCCGTCGCATACGAGAACATCTACAGGAGATTCCGGGATCTCTCTTGATTCCACATTGCCTTTAAAGTTTAAGTCGCTCTGAGAAAGGAGTTCATATGCAGCCTTTGTAACAGTATTGCCTTTTGACTCTTCAGCTCCGATATTGACCAACCCCACTACAGGATCTTCCACTCCCATAACCTTGTTCATATATACACTGCCCATTACGCCAAACTCAAGAAGGTTATTAGGTTTACATTCTGAATTTGCGCCTGAATCCATCAGGAAAAGAGGTTTCCCGCCAACCATAGGCGGAAGTATGGTTGTCAGAGCCGGTCTGTCTATACCTCTGATCCTTCCAAGTATCAGCGTACTTCCTGACAGGAGCGCTCCTGTATTTCCGGCTGAAATAAACACATCTATCTTTTCATCTTTAAGATAATTAAGACCAACTACCATGGATGAATCTGTCTTTCTTCTTATCGCCTTTACAGGAGTGTCATGATTTGTTATTACTTCTGAAGCATGTATAACTGTTATTTTTTCATCAGGATATTTGTACTTTCCCAATTCCGCTTTAATAAGGGCTTCATCACCAAAAATATAGATGACATCTTCATCAGAAAGTTTTTGCGCTGCATCTACTGCACCTTTAACTATTTCGTGAGGAGCATTGTCTCCGCCCATTCCGTCTAAACCAAATTTTATCATTACTGTGATCCCTCCGTTCACAAAAATTGTCTGCTCGTACATTATTTATCATTTTATTATATTAAACTTTTTTCGACGGGTCAACAAAATCTAGATTTCTTCGATCTTGTGTATAGAGACCTCTCTTGCAACACCTGTATAGTAACTTTCTTCATCTATCTTCTTTCTGTATTCTCTGCTCTGTATCCTTCCGGATACTCTTATTTTTGTTCCCACATCCAAAAGTCTTGCATATTTTGCATTTCTGCTCCAGGCAATACATGGTATATAATCGGATTTCCCGTACATCCGGTTTACCGCTATCATCAGATCCGTTATTTCTCTTCCCTTTGGCGACACTCTATAGAAAGGTTCTCGACATATATAACCTTCAATGAACACATAGTTTTCATCAAATTCAAACTCCGGTTCTTCAACTATCTCCAGTTCTCTTGCAAACACAGTTATCAATAGCCGATTTTTCCCTTCTGTAAATCTGTTGTACGTTCTTATTTGACCATCTACACATATATAGTCTCCTGTACTTAGAATATTGGTGCCCAAAAGTCTTCCGGATACCGTGACCGGAATCATATCCTTATATCCGCTGGTCCTCATAACGCTCATATCAAATTCAACAAAATCCTCTCCATATACCTTATGACTGAATCTGACCTCGGAAACTATCGTACCTTTTAAAGTTATTTTGTTATAAACTTCTTCAATACCGGACATTTTATGCTCCCCCATATTATATATTTCTATTGATCGGCTGCAGGGAACTGCCTCCCTGTATGATCTATGTAATAATCTTCTTTAAGGATAAGATCCCCTACAGCGACTATCCTATATCCATCCTCTGTAAGTTTCTCCAGTATCTGCGGCAAATATCGACAGACATACTGTGCGTTATTATGAAACAGTACTATGGAACCGTTTCTTACATTTCTTACGACCCTCTCTACGATCTGATCTTCAGAAATATCCTTCCAGTCAAGACTGTCCACATCCCACTGTATCACTTTGTATCCCTTTTCTTCGGCTATCCTCATCAGTTCGTTGTTATATGCCCCGTAAGGAGGTCTGAAAAGCTGAGGTATAACTCCTGCAGTTTCTTTGATTTTTTCTGATGTCTCATCAAGCTCCTGTTCTATCTGCTCCTTATCGCAGGCGGTAAGATCCGGATGAGTAGCCGAGTGGCTTCCTATCTCATTTCCCGCTTCAGCTATGGCTTTAACATCTTCCGGGTACTCATCTATCCAAAAACCCACCAGAAAAAACGTAGCCCTTGCATCATATTCATCAAGTATCTTCAGGATGTCATCCGTATATTCGTTTCCCCAGGCCGCATCAAAACTTATGGCTACTACCTTCTCCTCCGTTTCGACCGAATATATAGGCAGCAATCTTTCCTCAGAATTGATCAGCGTAGTTATCTTGCCTCCCATCGCTGCATAATACCCTATACAAAGCAGGCTTATGACAGAAATAGTCAACATTACCGTAAGTATCCTTTTGGTCTTACTGCTTGCAGTCATTGTTCTCCTCCATGTCAAGTTTCCACACAAAAAAATATGCCCCGAAGGGCATATTGAGAACAGTTTTATTATTATATCATTTGCTTTTTCGAGCCGGTATCTTATCCTGCTCAACTTCTTTAGGTGCCAGAGATATTATAAATACAGTCGAAACTATAAATGCAGCACCTATCCAGTCTATCAGACCAAAGGCTATATTGAACCAAAGGATACCTATTATTGCCGCAGTAAGCGGTTCTACACAGGCATAAAGCACGGCTTTATTTGACCCTATTATCCTTATACCATCCAGATAAAGGAAGAATGACAATATGGTTCCGAAAACCACAACACCTGCGGTCGCCAGGAAAGTTCCTAAGTCGAAAGTTCCACCCTGGAGATCCCAAGGCTGTCTTACGAAGAGCATCACTATGCCTCCCAGGAACATCCCCCAGCCGTTAGTCATGAGAGTACCCCACTTTTTCAGCATCCTTCTAGGGAAAATAGAATAAAACGCCATAAGAGCTGCAGAAAGCAGGCCCCATGCTAAAGCCAGCTTTGAAATAACAAAATTGTTTATATCTCCATGTGTTGAGAGGATGAATATACCGATCACAGCAAAAATGACCGCCAGGGATTCAAACTTGTTTGGCAGTTTAAGAGATCTGAGAGCTACCCACAGTACTATGATAACCGATCCGGTGTACTGAACGATAGTTCCTGTGGCGGCATTGGAATACTGTATAGACAAGAAGTATGTCACCTGAACTCCCGCCATGCCTAAAATACCGTACAGAAGAATTTCAAATATTTCTTTTTTGTCTTTCCAGATATCAAAAATCGCTTTTCCTTGTTTGATAAAACATATGACCAGCATTATGAAGCCGGCTGAGATCAGTCTGGAAGATGTGAGCCAGATAGCATCTAAACCTTTATACTCAAATATATATTGCCCAAATGTTCCTGACAGCGCCCAGCATACTCCTCCCAAAGCAGAGAATATGGCGCCTTTTGCATATGTGTCTTTGATCATTTCTCTCTCCGATCTGTTGAATTTAACTTAATAATTATAACATAAATTCATTGTGTTAAAAGAATAATTGCAAATAATACTCATACATTTTACTCGGAGGTAATAATAAATGGTACAAAACGAAAACAATAAAGCACCCTTCGACTCCTCTTTTGGAACACTGACAGTACAGGTGTCCGAATCGGAAAACGCTGTTCCCATAAAAGGAGCTTTGGTGATCGTTACTAAAGACAACGTAGGATCTCAGACTTTAAAAGGTGCTCTGATCACTGATGACAACGGGATAACACCACCGCTTCAGCTGACAGCTCCCTCTTATGAAGATGCTTTGGATCCCACCGAAACCATACCTTACGATATTTATTACGTCAGGATATCTCATCCCGGCTATTACACAGAAGAAGGCCATATGGTTCAAATATTCGGCAGTTCCTATTCTCACCTTAACATCAACATGATACCTCTGCCGGAATTTCCTCAAAAGGAGGTGATCTCGTATTGACCTTCGATTATCCTGCAGCTATTCCCTATATACCTGAATACATAAGAGTTCATCTTGGTGCTCCGGGGTCCAATTCCACCATAATAACAGTGCCTTTTGTGGAATACATAAAAAACGCAGCATCCAGCGAGCTTTATCCGAGCTGGCCTGAAAGCGCTCTCAGAGCAAACATATATGCTATAGTTTCCTTTACCTTGAACAGAGTTTTTACGGAATGGTATCCCAGCAGAGGATACGAATTTGATATTACAAATACAACTCAGTATGATCAGGCCTTCGTAAACGGAAGAAACTATTTTGACAACATAAGCCGTATCGTGGATGAAATATTTAATGATTATCTTAGAGAACCCGGTCAGATAGCACCATATTTTGCACAATACTGTGACGGCAGACAAACCACCTGCGAAGGGCTTTCACAATGGGGCAGTGTTGAACTGGCGGAACAAGGTATGGGTCCTTACGATATCCTTAGATACTACTACGGTATCGATCTTGAGATAGTAGAAAATGCTCCGATAATAAACATAAACGAATCTTACCCCGGAACTCCCATACGACCAGGAGATGAAGGCTTTTATGTAAGGAGCGTTCAGATACTTCTTAACAGGATACGCACCACCTATTCAGCCATCCCTCCAATTCCTGAAGAAAACGGTATATTTGATGAATATACCGAGGCTGCAGTCAGGGCATATCAGAGTATATTCAACCTTGCGGTCGACGGCATCGTGGGTAAAGCCACCTGGTACAGTATGGTAAGGATCTTCACCAGCCTTCGCAAACTGTCGGAACTGAATTCTATGGGACTTGACTTTAACTATCTTTACAATGATTTTGAATACAGCCTTTCTACCGGCGATACGGGATTTTTTGTAGAATTGATCCAGTATTTCATCAACTATATAGCGAATTTCAATGAATATGTTCTGCCTATTGAAATGACAGGTACTTATGATCAATATACGGAACAGGCCGTTAGAAGCTTTCAGAGTTTTGCAGGATTGCCCGTAACGGGTATTGCAGATGAAGCCACCACCGTAGAATTATACAATGCCTACATAGGCACTTCAGAAAGAGGGGTTTAAAATGAACGGTTCAGATCTTTCTCGTCCCACAACATCGAATTCGCAGTACATTATCCAGCTTCAGCAGTATCTAAGAGCTCTGTCGTATGAATACAAAGAAATACCAACACCTGTCGTCAATGGTATATTTGATGCGCAAACGGAAGAGGCGCTTAAAATGTTCCAAACTTTATCCGGACTGGAACCCACAGGCACAGCAGATCCTTTGACATGGGAATTGCTTAGAAAACAATATCTTCTGGTGCAGGATTCAAATTCCCTGCTATATTTATTTGATGCCTTTCCTGCATCCGATTATGTATTTGTATCAGGCGACAGTCATCCTTCCATATATTCTGTCCAGCATGCTTTTCAGACTTTAAGCGGTATTTATGATAACTTTACGGAACCGGAATTCACAGGTGTTTTAGATGCTGCAACAGAAGAGAATATAAGTGAATTGAGGACAGTATCCTTGCTTCCTAAAGGAACTCATATTGACAGGGATCTGTGGAACATCCTTGTGCTGCTCCACAACTCGATACGTTAAAAAATTTTTTAACAAAGTCTCCATAATGTAACAAAATAATTATATTGATTTTTGCAAATATTATTATTACAGGAAAACTGCAGAATGACCTGAAACTATAAATACTTTATGACACAAGGAGGCTGTAAATATGGCTATGAACCCTAATGCAAAAAACGGATTAAAACAGTTAAAAACTGAAGTTGCTTCAGAACTGGGTATGTCTAATTATGAACAGACAGATAAGGGAAATATGACTTCTAGACAGAATGGCTATGTTGGCGGTTATATGACTAAAAAATTAGTGGAAGCTGCTGAAAAACAGATGTCAGGCAGATAGTTGAAAATATATACAGGCGGCTCATGCCGCCTTACATATTCAAATCGAAACTATATGTGAAATATCTTTTCCGGATCTCACTGTCCTTTCCACATTCCATTTTTCCTTATCTATAATATATATAAAATCGTTCATACTGTCTGTCACAAGCAGTTTATTGGTTTTGACGTCATAATATACAGAAGAAACAAATCCGGATAAAAGCATATCTTTTACAGGAAGTCCTGAAATAATATTTACTTTATATAGACTTCTGTTTCCTGCATCTGTCACATATACATGTTTTCCGTCCGGATCTGCAGCTATGTCTGTGATACAGTTTCCTATCCTTATGCGTTCCAACAGCTTCATTTCATCTGCATCCAGCAAACATATATATCCTTTGACCTCCATTCCGTATTCCGTACATGCCGCCGCTATTATTTTTCCCCCGGGAATGATACACATATGCACCGGAGAACATTTTAAATTTATCCTCTCAAAATATTCATCATCTTCAGTATTTATATATCCTATACTGTCAGATCCGCTTTCAGCGATCAGCACATGATCCTTTAAGGAGATCACATCATGAGGCATCCTCCCTGAAGGTATCACCATCATCCCGCTTTTTTCATTTATATCTACTACTGAAACACTGTCGGAATCGGAATTGCTTATGTAAATTTTTTTACCGGATCCGGTAATGTGGCAGGGAGTTGCTCCTGTACATATCTCCTTCTCCAACACATCTTTTTTTATATCATATATCTGCACACTGTTTCCGAATGTGTTGGAAAAACAAAGAAACTGTCCGTTTTCACAGACAGTTATCCCATGAGGTCCGCTGTTAGCGAACGTGTATATATTTTTTACAACACTGCCGGTCCGTATGTCCATGACCGTTATTCGATCCCTTCCGGTATCACTGATCAGCATATGTTCATTTTTGTTTATATTCATCGCACACTATCTCCAACTTCCAATTTCATATTATTTTATGAAACCGGAGCTTTCATGGTGCAGCTATCTTATAGCTCTGTGAACATGAACATTAAAGCGTGAAGGTAAGACCTTTATGTGCAGAGGGAATTCAGGTCCTTTTTCTCCATCAATATCAGTTCCTACTTCAAGTTCTGAATCTATTATGATCTCATCGATCTGTTTGAAAATTATGTATGGGCTCTTAAGATGTTCTCTTTTTACGAACTTTGCCGCCACAATAGGGAACTCTAAAATAGGACATTCTCTGAATCCCACTATATCGAATTTACCGTCTGAAACCGAAGCCTTAGGCGCTGCATTTTTAAAGCCGCCTGCAGTTGTACTGTTCATGATGACCATGAAATAAATACTTTCTTCGTAATCAAGGCCGTCATGTCTCATTCTTATCTTAAAAGGCTTTACTTTGTGGAGTTCTTCTATGGTTTTTAAATAGTAACCAAGCATCCCAAAGCCGTTTTTCACTTTCTGATCAGTTTTCTGGCTTACATCTACAAGAAAACCAAAGCTCGCTACATTTATGTAGTATCTTCCGTTTATTTCACCCACATCAAAAGGCACTACGTAATCATCCAATGCAACGTCCAAAGCAGCCTCTACTGCCTTTGGAATATTCAGATTAGTTGCCATATCATTGGCTGTCCCAGCAGGGAAAATAGCTAAAGGTGCATGATAATCTGCTTTTATCAAAGCATTTACACATAAATTAATAGAGCCGTCTCCTCCGGCAATAGCCACCTGACAGATAGAGTCCTTGTTTAATGACATCAGATATTCTGCCATTTTATCCGGATCCTTGTCTATTCTGTAAGGAAACACCTGCATCCCTTTACTCTGATACCTTTCAAAAATACGGTCAAGATTTGTTGCAAATGTTCCGCCTCCGGAATAACTGTTGTAGAATAAAACCACTTTGTTTGCTTTCATCTCAAATCAAACCTCCGTAATCATCCTCATTAATTTACCTCTAACAACCCCAATCATATACAATGAACCTGTAAAAATCAATGCTTTATAAGATTTATTGCCGTTTTCTTTAACAAAAATTTTATTTAAAGCCTCTTCAGCCGCCTTTTCCGTATCTTTTATTATACAGATCTCCTGTTTCGGCTTTAAAAAGTTTTCAAAGGTTTCTTTATACAGCTCAGCATCCAGTTTCCTCGGATTATCCGGTTCTGTTATTATGAAGTCTTTTCCGATACAGGAAAGCATCTCCGCCATAAGCTCATACTCTTTATCTTTTAAAACTCCTGTTACGATCAATATATCATCATCTTCAGAAAAACTCTTTTCTGCCCATTTTTTCAAAGCTTTTACACTATCTCCATTATGAGATCCGTCTAAAACTATAAAAGGTTCATCTTTGACTATTTCTATCCTTCCCGGCTGCTTTGCTGCTGACATTCCCCTTTGTACAGCATCACCAGGCAGATCATATCCCTGCTTTTTCAGCACTTCAAATATCTGAAGCGCGCAAACGGCATTTGAAACCTGATGCCCACCCGGCATATTTATTCTGATCTTTTCATATACTTTATGATCTATTTCAACCGAAAATTCCGTGCTCATCATATTTTCATCCAAAATATGAGGTTCAAGCTCAGCACAGTTTATAACTTCAGCATTTTTTTCATTGGCCTTGGACCGTATTTCATATGTCACCTCAGGTTCTTCCGAAAAGAATACCACAGGGCTTCCTTCTTTGATTATCCCGGCTTTCTCCCAAGCGATCTGTCTCAGCGAATCTCCCAAATAATCCATGTGATCAAAGGAAACAGACACGATACATGATGCTAAAGCCTTTTCTATTATATTGGTGGAGTCCCCTCTTCCCCCGAGTCCTACTTCAAGAACAACAGGATCAGCTCCTTTTTCTTTGTAATAATACATTGCTATGGCAGTCAAGACCTCAAACTCCGTAGGAGATTCAAGTCCTTCCTGTACCATTTCATCAGCCTTTTCTATTACCAGTTCTGTTATCCTATAAAGATCTGCAGGAGATATCTGTTTGCCGTCATACTCAATACGTTCCGTAAACTCTTCTATATATGGCGAAATAAAAAGACCGGTCTTGTATCCTGATTCCTGTAAAGCAGAATACACGTATCGGCACACGGAACCTTTTCCGTTCGTACCGCCTACGTGTATGACTTTCAGATCTTTCTGAGGATCATTCAGCCGATGAAGAAGCTCCGAGACTCTTTCGAGTCCCGGCTTACTTCCGAATCTGTTGAACTTTCCTATTTTTATGATACTTTTCTCTAAAAGTTCTCTATCCTTGACATCCATTATTTTGACAGTTTTCCTTTAACCTGTTCGAGTCTTGCTGTAACTTTTTCAAGCATATCATTGTAGTTTGCAAGCTTAGCTTTTTCTTCATTTACTACTTTTTCAGGCGCCTTTTTAACAAAGCCTTCATTTGAGAGCTTTCCATCTATCCTCTTAACTTCCTTGATAAGTCTGTCTTTTTCTTTTTCAAGTCTCTCAAGTTCAGCTTCATAATCGAGAAGATCATCAAGAGGTATGAGAATTTCCGCTCCTGCGATAACGCCTGACATTACGTCATGAGGAGCCTGGCTCTTATCTGCAGCAAATGTAATGTTAGTAATGTTCGCAAGGTTTTTGATATATCTTTCGTCTGAAGAAAGCATATCTGCAGCTTTACCTTCCGCAACTATGATCGCATTGAGTTTTCTTGACGGAAGAGCTCCTGCTTCTGCTCTGATGTTTCTTATGCTTCTTACAGCTTCCATTACCAGTTCGATCTTTTCCACTGAATCGCTGTAATCCAGGTCAGCGTCATATTCAGGCCACTGTGCCTTTATCAGCATCCCTTCGATTTCAGGGAGATAGCTCCAAATCTCTTCTGTGATGAACGGCATAAATGGATGGAGAAGCTTGAGCATATCCTTAAGAACTTTAATAAGTACGAAGATAGCTGTATTTCTGTCAACACCGTCTGCTCCGTATAATCTGCTCTTAACGATTTCAATGTACCAGTCACAGTATTCATTCCAAATGAAGTCATATACTTTCTGACCTGCAAAAGATAATTCGAATTTATCCAGGTTTGCTGTTACTTCCTTAGTAACTTCATTTATCCTGGCAAGGATCCACTTATCTTCATCTTTAAGATTCTTCATTGCTTCTTCTTCAGAGATCATCTGAGAATCTTCGGCATTCATGAGAACGAATCTTGAAGCATTCCAAAGTTTGTTTGCAAAGTTTCTTGCGCTTTCGATCTTTTCTGTCTGGAAACGCATATCGTTACCCGGTGTAATACCTGTCATAAGCATGAATCTGAGAGCATCGGCACCGTATAAATCGATCATTTCAAGAGGATCTATGCCGTTTCCGAGAGACTTACTCATTTTTCTTCCCTGAGCATCTCTTACAAGACCATGTACATATACGTATTTGAATGGGCTTTCGCCTGTAGAATACAGAGCTGAGAATACCATTCTTACTACCCAGAAGAAGATGATATCGTAACCTGTTACCAGTACATCTGTAGGATAGAAGTACTTAAGGTCTTCTGTTTCTTCAGGCCATCCTAATGTTGAGTAAGGCCATAATCCTGAGCTGAACCATGTATCCAGAACGTCTTCGTCCTGTTTTAAGTTTGTACTTCCGCACTTAGGACAAGTATGAGGAGCTTCCTTTGCAACAACGAGCTCGCCGCAGTCCTGACAGTAATATGCAGGGATCCTGTGTCCCCACCAACGCTG
>JAFXHN010000112.1 GCA_017536365.1 Bacillota bacterium
ACTCTGGACCTTGAAGTAAACTCCGAATACAGCTGTTGCGGTAGTGGAGAATGCTATAAGTATTTTATTCATGCCGAAGGTCATCACAGAGCCTACGGAGCTCATGATTATAGAAGGTACTCCCACAGAGTATATCCTTTTTATAGCAGGCATATACGGCCGAATTTCTTTCACTTTAAGAACGATCTCTTTGTTGTATCTGATGTTGAGATAAAAGCCGAGGATCATTGAAAGGATCTGTCCTAAAACAGTTGCTATCGCTGCGCCTGCAACTCCCATTGCCGGAAGCCCGAACCAGCCGAATATCAGGATAGGATCCAGGATCAGGTTTATAACGGCGCCGGTCAATTGAATTATCATGGAAAGGAAGGTCTTGCCTGTGGCTTGAAGCAGTCTTTCCGTAAATATCTGCCCGAATATTCCGAAAGAGAATACGCAGCAGATCTGAAGATATATGGTGCCTTGATCAACGATGTCTGTAACATCAGTTTGAAACAGGTAAAATGCTTTTGTAAAAAAGATACCTATAACAACAAAAACCAGCCAGCTGATTATTCCAAGAAATATAGCATTGTTGGCTGCTTTGTTTGCCATAAAGAAATTCTTTTCTCCGAGGCTTTTGGAAAGGAGAGCGTTGACTCCGACTCCTGTACCTACACCTACAGAGATAAGAAGATTCTGCATAGGAAAAGCAAGTGAAACCGCCGTAAGTGCGTTTTCGCTTATCTGTGCAACGAATATACTGTCAACAATATTGTATAAGGCCTGTACCAGCATGGAGATCATTATTGGTATCGACATAGTCAGCAGAAGCTTGTTGACAGGCATGATCCCCATTTTGTTCTCTTGCGGTACAGGTGAAGTGTCTTTTTCTGTTAAGTCCATTTTCTAATACCGCCTTTTATTTTCTACGTTCTCTTATTCTTCGTGTTTTTTTCTGAATTCATCCACCGCAGCTTTTATCATGCTGACTGTAAGATCTATACCCAGAGTGCTGTTTATGGAAAGGTGATAATTTTCAGCTTTTCCCCACTTGTTCTGAGTCATGTAGTTATAGTATGAGGCTCTTTTCTTATCTACTTTCATTATGTAAGCCATGAGGTTTGGAGCATCTTCGTCGTATTCTTCAAAAACCCTTCTTGCACGTTCTTCGATAGGTGCATGTATGAAAATATTAAGGCAGTTCGGGTTCTCTGATAAAACGTAATCCGCGCATCTTCCTACTATAACGCAGTTTTCTCTTGAAGCTATCTCTTTGATAACGCTTGACCGAGCGATAAATATCTGATCTGAAGCAGGGAGCTCTCCCGAAACCCCATAGAAATTCGAAAGGAAGGAAAACATTTTCTTTTCCTCGTTTTCTTTAACATAGTCTGTTGAAAAACCTATTTTCTCTGCAGCCATTTCAATAAGCTCTTTATCGTAAAATGAAAAACCCAGGATCTCAGCAAGTTTCTGGCCTATTATCCTTCCGCCGGATCCGTATTCTCTTGCTATCGTTATAACAGTATTCATGATCGTCTCCTTTCCCGTAAACAAGGTGTTAGCTGTATGCCTCATGATATGTTTTATATTTTCAATAATTATAGCATACATTACCTTATAATTATATTTTTTCTTATTTTATTTTAAACACTCCCATGTTTTGACAAATTCGGCGTTCCTGCTGTGATAGCATGACATTGATCGTACATTGTTTATGGCTTATTTGCAGAAAGGGGAGAAAGAATCGATGGGGAACAATAAAGAAGCTCTGAGAAGGGCTGCCTTTGCTCTTAAAAACGGTACGGTCCCGTCTGAAGGGGTGGAATACCTGTGTACCGGAAGAAATGATCAGAT
>JAFXHN010000113.1 GCA_017536365.1 Bacillota bacterium
TCTATGAGATAGTATTCACCGCCTACAGGCACCTGAATAGTATTTTCTCTGAGCTGGACCTCGATGTGTGTTACCCAGACTTTTTTCAGAGGTTCTAACGGCTGATAATCTCCAACTAAAACGTCCACTGACTGTGCAGTAGAATCTATGGAAGCTCCTGTAACAGACATCGGTTCGTTATATCCCATGTATTCCACAAGATCTGCCGCTGTATATAAAGTAGGCTGATATGTATTACCGCTTTCTCTGCTAGGTACTCCGTAAGAATAGATCTTGTCTACCCATAATGTATCTGCAAGATCCCCGTCATCCATTGAATGAAGCACAGTATATCCATGCAGCTGTTCATAGCCGTTAGTGGTCCTGTTTTCCATACGGTCCTGAAGATTCTTTGCCGCATTGGTTCCATCTGTATCATTTCCAAATACTGTGATAAATGATCTATGCTCATAATCTGCAGTAGTCATATCTAAGATCGCAGCATCATCGTCGTAATACTTTCCGTTCATAGATACGATGGCAACCTTGTATGAAACGCCTACAGGACAGTCATAGTCCATTGAAAATGCAGTTTCATTTCCTGTTGTCAGTACACTTGCTCTGGTACGAGGAGGTACGACTATAGTTGTATCTGTGGTGTCATCTATGTTTTCCACATGAGTTACACTGTCAGATTCGCTATGCCCGAATAATTTGGAGCAGCTGTACTGATATGAAAACTTAAGCATAACGTCCAGTTCTATATCTTTAGGAAGAGGGAACTTTCCGCCAACATCCAGTTCTGAACCATAAGAATTTGTAGTAGTAGTGTTCGATGTATTTGTTATAGTATTTGTGGTACTGCTTCCGGTAGTATGGCCCAAGTCACTTCCAAATGTCGCATCATTTTCTCTGGAATCATTATCAAAAGTTTTATAAGTATTTATAGCATCCAGATCTCCGCCGACCTGATTCGCTGTAACATATGGGTTTTCGTCTATCAGCGGAGTAATGCAGAAATCATAGAAAATGATACCCATCGTTGTATATCCGTATTTATATGTATCCCCATACTGGTCACTGGTAGATACAGAAGTGTAATATACAGTCTGTTTCTTTGAATCTTCTGCATCTGATCCCAATGTTATAGATCCATGCCTGTCAAGGAAATCACCGGTATCGGCTTTTCTGTTTCTTAAACCTGCCTGTACTGACAGCATGTCTTCGATAGCGCTGTCAAATGAATCTGCCATGCAAAGACCTGTACTTCTCGTTTTTATGCCGCTGCTGTTGTTTCTAGTTACTTTATTTGAGAAATCTGCCACCAGGTCTGTGTATACGCCTGTACCATAGTCTTTGTCAAAACCTCCGCCGTCCCAGTCCCAGTAAGTATTTCCGTTTCCTTTATAGATCTGGTAAGCAAGCTGACTCCATCTGCTAAGATTTCCTTCGTTAAGTATAGCCGCTTTATACAGCATATCGTCATTTGATATATCCAGACGTGCAGAACTGTGTTTGAACATATCATAATAGTTTGTTACAGGCTCACCTATGCCTTTTCCTTCATCATCATAACTTCCGTAGATCTGAACATCCTCAACCGATTCCGCTATAGGCTCATATTCATTTTCCGGAAGTGCACTGTTTATAGTAAAGTTCATATCTTCAAGTTCAAGAGAACCTTTTGTCCCAATATGCACTTTAACATAATACTCAATCTTAGCTGTTCCTGCCGGAACAGTAATATTTCCTGAAGAGTAATTATAATTTGCATGTTCTACCCAGTAGGTATCAGCGCTTTTCTTGTAATTCCCGGTAGATAAAACATTGCCGTTAGCATCAAAGCACTTTGTTTCAAGCAGAGGCTCTACAGTACGGCTGCCGTTTGCACCGATATGAGCAGATCCTATATAGCTTAAATAGCCGTCGTTGGCGAGAGCACGTTCTTCATCATTTAAAATTACAGTAACTGTGTTCGAAATAGTTTTAGCTGAATCTGTTATATTGTTTCCTGCCAGATTCTGACCGAATTCCCAATTAGTATATCCGTCATTTAAAACATTTCCATAAGTCGCGGATCTTTCTGTTCCTGCATATGCCGGTTCAAGCACAAAGGCAGAAGAAAAAACCATACTCACCGTCATGGCCAGCACCAGCATCGGAACCATTACATACTTGGTCATTCTTTTCTTCATGATATTCCCCTTTCTTCATCGTTTTCTTCTGAATTCTTTTATTCTGTTAGAAACCTGTTCCAGTTCTTCTTTTGAAAGATCCGGCAGATTCTCAAGCTTTTCCATAAACATAGATACGCTTTCATCTTTCTGGCCTCTAACGAATTCAGTATAATATGAAACTACTACACCGGTGATCATCGCCACCATTACTATGCCTGACATGGAAACAAGCACCGTTATTATGCGCCCCAAAGGGGTCACCGCATACAGGTCTCCAAAACCTATCGTAGTGGATGCCACATAAAGATACCAGAAACCGTCTCCGATATCCTCTATTCCCGGTTCGATGAACCTCAGAGTAAATCCGGCCACACATAGAAGTATTATGAATCCCCAGAATATCCGGTCCGCATGAGTAGCTTTTATAATAAACAACACTCTTCTAAGCGCTTTCATGTTTCTTACCTCCAAAAATATCAGGTATAACAGCTGCAAGGAATGCCGCTCCGATAAGATACAGGAGACAGTCCACAGGGAAGCACAGCATCAGAAGCATTGCTACAGCGAATGGTTTTCTCATTACCGTTGTCATTACAGCCGCACAGGCAACTGCGCAGGAGAACACAGGATCTATCGGCATTACTGCTGCGCAGGCAAAGCCCGCTGCAACTCCGGCAAAAATAGCCGGGAAGAAATGTCCGCCTCTCCATCCGGTGCAGAGACAAATATTGATGAGTATCATCTTAACTCCGGCAATAACAAACAGCATAGCTCCGGAATAGAGGGCGTATTCTTCTATCAATATCTCCATTTCTTTTTCTCCGGAGAACATTGCTATAGGGAAGAATATGCCTACCGCTCCCAGAACAGCACCGCCGGCAACAGCGATGATGAATCTCTTTTCTTTAAAAGGTTCTACGATTTTTTCTATTACCTTTTCACTGGCTTTAAACAGCCATCCATACAGGACACCTATCAGCACAACAGGGAACATCAGCAGGATGTCATGTCTGTCAATGCTGGTGCTTTCAAACCTCGGCAGTCCTGCTCCCGGTCCAAAGAATCTGCCTAACAGCATGCATACTACAAGTCCGCCGAAAATAGCACAGAATGTAGCAAATATCTTAACTCCTTTCGGCAGTTTCATTTCTTTATTTGAGTATATATCCTCTTCCACCGGCACAACAAAGCCGAACAGAGGAGAACCGAAAAGTACTGAAAGTGTAGCTGCGATACCCACATCCGCCAGTTCCGGCAGGGTCTTTCTTGCAAATTTTATATTATCTCCTACCCAGCAGCACAGGCCTACTATTACTCCGGTAAGTCCCGCCTCCGGTCCTAAAGCTCCGCCAAAGAGCAGAGGCAGCAGTGCCGCCAAAAGCATCCTCGGAACGTGAGAGTAATCGTATGTGCCTTTTGCCTTGAGGGTTCCTATAACATGATCCAGTTCTTCCGGGCAAGGGCCGTACTTTTTCTGCATGAGGCCCACTATAACTCCGCCGGCTGTACATAACAGCAATGGATATATAGTATTTAAGGTCCCCTCTCCCATAACTCCAGGGATCTGATGCCAGAGAACATCTATCCCCAGATTCATAACTCTAAGGAATATCCATATTATCGCACCTATTATCCCGCCCATCACTGCGGAGAAAATAAACATTACAAAAACATTTTTTGCTTTCATGATCTTCTTTCCAAATCTATTTCTTATTCTTACGTTTCATTTTATCAGCTTCGATCTCTTCCTGAGTTTTCATCTGCGGGATGAAGCTTGCAGCAACTTTTCCTTTACCTCTGTTCTTGATGTAAAGAACTCCGATTATGGAGAACACCACAGCCCCGATGCAGTTTACTATCAGGTCTTTCATTGTATCTTTGATACCTACATCCAGGTATCCCCCTTCGATCACAAGGGTGGCCGGCGTGCTTCCGTTCATATAGTGTATCACCGTCTGCTGAATATCCGGCACTGTGATTATATCATTCAGTCCGCTTGGATTGATCTCTACAGAGCGAACAGTAGAAATAATGAAGTCTTTCTGCATATCCTGATGTGCCAGCTGATCCATTCCGAATTCAAAGAATTCCCATACTACTCCAACAGTCATTGAGAAGCAGAATGCAACAAATGCCACAAACAACGGCGACAAATTGATGTGAAATCTTGGGTCACGATTCAAAATATCGATAAGACTGAATCCTATAGCTGCCATAAGAAATCCATTCATTGTGTGCAGCATAGTATCCCAGTGAGGTATACGTGTATAGAAGCTATGTATCTCCCCAAGTATTTCCGCCGAGAAAATAAATGCCAGGATAACAGCCTCCAAGGCTGTAGGAAGCTTTACGTTAAACCTTCTGTCAACGATCTTAGGTATATTGAACAGCGCCAGTGTAAGCACGCATAAAAGTACGTTGTAATAATTATGATGTAAAAACTGTGATATCGTCGCCAGTATCACCAGTACCTGCAGGACAAGATGTATCGTTAGATTCCTGCCTTTTTTTGTTTCCAATTCAGACATTTTCCTCTCCTCGTTAGTTTCTATATTCTAACACAAATGATTTTCGTTTACAATTCTCTCAAAGTATGCAGTTATGAGCAAAATCAAATAACCTGAGACTGCACATAAAAAAGCAGGTATTTCTACCTGCTTTTTTTTGGCGGAGAAGGTGGGATTCGAACCCACGGTCCCTTTCGGAATCACTGGTTTTCAAGACCAGCTCCTTAAACCACTCGGACACCTCTCCA
>JAFXHN010000114.1 GCA_017536365.1 Bacillota bacterium
TACGAAGAAGAGAATTTTCGTCGTAAAAACGATAGCCTGTAGACCTGTCAACGAAGGCTGGCGTCAACAATCCTATTTCATCGTAATAATGCAGTGTGCGCACACTTACACCCGTAAATTCGGCAAATTCTTTAATCTGTATTTTCAATTTTATCACCTCACAAGGAGAATATACACTATGACGGAGCGTGAGAGTCAACAGCTTTTTGAAAAATATTGGTTCGTGTTACATAAATCCTTATTTGTCTAACTGTTTGATTTTTTCTTGTATCTATGCAAAAACTATCAGAATATTTCAAGTCATACTTAAATTATAGCATAACCTTGCTCACTTGTCTTACTTCGGGATCACAACACGCAGCCCCGATCAAGATGATTTCCAAATAGAGCAGATTCCCCTGCAATCCCTTGATTTTGCCGCAAAATAGCAATATAATTAATTAGTTAAGAATAAATAAAAAGGAGACTGAAATGAGTTACTTTTCCGAATATAAATCCAAATTAAGAACTGCGGAAGAAGCAGTAAAAGTTGTAAAAAGCGGAGACTATGTTGAATACGGTCTTGGCTGCACCATGCCTAGAGCTTTAGACAAAGCTTTGGCTGACAGAAAAGAAGAACTTACAGACATAAAGGTAAGAGGAATGTTTACGATGCATCCTCTTCATATCATAGAAAAAGACCCTAAGAGAGAAACCTTTACTTACTCAGTATGGCAGCTCAGCGGTTTGGACAGAAGCTACCATGACAGAGGCCTTTGCAGCTATGTGGCAGGGGTTTACAGATTCAAGCCTACATATTACAGAAAATACCTCACAGTAGACGTGGCGATGCTTACGGTTTCACCGATGAACGACGAAGGATACTTCTCATTCTCATATGTAAATTCATCACAGAAAGCTATCTGCGAAGCGGCTAAAGTGGTGATCTTGGAAATAAATGAAAACCTCAGATGGGTAAGCGGAGGCTTTGACGACAAGATCCATATTTCAGAAGTTGATTTCATAGTTGAAAGCGACAACCAGCCTCTGGATGAGATCCCTGATATCCACGCAACAGAAGTGGACAAGAAGATCGCGGAAAACATCATGCCGTACATCAAGGACGGTTCAAACATCCAGCTCGGTATCGGCGGTATGCCTAATGTTATAGGCAAAATGATAGCTCAGTCAGACCTTAAAGACCTGGGTATGTATACAGAAATGGTATGTGAAAGCTTTATGGATATGGACGAAGCCGGAAAACTCACAAACAAATACAACAAAGTCGGCGGGGGAAAAGGCGTATGGTCAGTAACTCTTGGAACAAAGAAGCTTTACGACTGGATGGCAGAAAACGAAAGACAGCTTTCCTTCCCTGTAAACCATGTAAACTCACCTTATGTAATGTCTCAGAATGATAACTTGACCTGTATTGTAAACTGCGTATCTCTTGATCTGTTCAGCCAGTTCAGCTCAGAGTCTTCAGGAACAAGGCAGATCAGCGGTACCGGAGGTCAGATAGACTTCGTGGAAGGCGCTTTCGAATCCAACGGCGGTCAGTGCTTTATAGCCCTTTCCTCCACAAGAAAAGACAAAGACGGAAATCTCATTTCAAGGATAGTTCCTACTTTCAAGCAGGGTGAGATCGTGTCCACACCAAGAAGCCTTGCCTTTTATGCAGCTACAGAATACGGAGTAGTAAACCTTGCGGGCAAATCCACATGGGAAAGAGCTGAAGCTGTCATCTCACTGGCACATCCGGACTTCAGAGAAGACCTTATAAAAGAAGCTGAGAAAATGAACATCTGGAGAAGAAGCAATAAATTGAAATAATACCAAGGAGAAAATATATGAAACAGAATGAAGTAAGAGATCTGTCCCTGGCTCCTTTAGGAAGACAGAAAATCGAGTGGGTAAGAAACAATATGCCTCTTCTCAGAGGACTTGAAGAAGAGTTTAAAAAGAACAGGCCTTTTGAAGGCGTTAAGATATCACTTTCCGTTCATCTTGAAGCAAAGACAGCATATCTCTGTGAAGTGCTGGCGGCAGGGGGCGCGGAAATGTCAGTAACAGGAAGCAATGTGCTTTCAACTCAGGATGCTGTGGCAGCGGCTCTGGCAGTTACAGGCATGAAGGTTTATGCATATCACGGGGCTACAGAAGAAGAGTATAACAGACATATCGAAATGGCTCTTGAACATGGCCCAAACATCATCATAGATGACGGCGGAGATTTGATAAACATGCTTCATACAAAACGCCCGGATCTTATGAAAGATCTGTGGGGCGGCTGCGAAGAAACCACAACAGGTATCATCAGACTTAAAGCTATGGAAAAAGAAGGCGTGCTGAAGATCCCTATGGTTGCGGTAAATGACGCAAGATGCAAGCATCTTTTTGACAATAGATACGGAACTGGTCAGTCAGTTTGGGACAGTCTGCTCAGAAATACAAACCTCATCATAGCAGGTAAAACAGTAGTCGTAGCCGGCTACGGCTGGTGCTCAAAGGGCATCGCTATGAGAGCGAAGGCTCTTGGAGCGAAGGTCATCGTTACAGAAATAGATCCTGTTGCGGCTATCGAAGCTGTAATGGACGGATTTGAAGTTATGAAGATGTCACAGGCGGCGGAAAGAGGGGATTTCTTTATCTCTGCTACAGGCTGCAATAAAGTTATCTCATATGAGGATATGCTCAAGATGAAGGAAGGAGCTATCCTTGCCAATGCCGGCCATTTCAATGTGGAAATAGATGTGGCTGAACTGGAAAAGAAATGTGTGGAAAAGAAAGAGACTCGTCCAAACATCATGGGATACTGGCTGGAAAACGGTAAGATGATAAATCTCATTGCTGAGGGAAGACTGGTAAACATCGCGGCGGCAGACGGTCATCCTGCAGAGATCATGGATATGAGCTTTGCAGTACAGGCACTCAGCGCAATGTATATTATGGAAAACAAAGGCAAGCTTGAAAACAAGGTGGTGGATGTATCTGATGAGATAGATCTGCTGATCGGAAGAAGAAAGCTGGAAGCCTGGGGCATCGAGATCGATA
>JAFXHN010000115.1 GCA_017536365.1 Bacillota bacterium
ATATGTTTCCCGGGGGGAAGGATCGAAAAAACTGAAGAACCTGACCAGTGTGTTGTGAGAGAGACCGGGGAAGAACTGGGCATCTCGGCAGATAGAGTGAAACTCATAGGGAATTTAGGCAATATGCGTTCCTGGCTGGGGGAAGACATAAATGTTTTTGCAGGAGAGATCCTGGATTATGAAGACCTTGGCTTGAATGCAAATCCTGATGAAGTGCACAAGGTGTTTACGGCTCCTTATGAGTTTTTTGCAGACAGAGGACCCCAGGATGCCTTTAATTATGAAGGATATTATATCTGGGGGCTTACTGCCAGAGCGGTGAATAAAATAATCAAACTCTGCGGGGAGGGATGAAGATGAAATTGGCTTTATGTCAGATGATGGTGGGGATGAACAAAGAAGACAATCTTGAAAAAGCCTGCACCATGGTAAGGGAGGCGGCAGCTGAAGGCGCTGATATCATAGCGCTTCCGGAAATGTTCAATTGCCCTTATTCCAATAAATATTTCAGAGCTTACGGCGAGGATGCACAGGGGAATACTGTGAAAACACTGTCAGAGCTTGCAGCAGAGCTTGGAATATATCTTGTGGGAGGATCTATTCCTGAACTGAAAGACGGAAATGTATATAACTCTTCTTTCATATTCAACAGAAAAGGAGATCTGATAGGGACTCATAGAAAGGTACATCTTTTTGACATAGATGTTGAAGGCGGTATAAGATTCAAAGAGTCCGACACATTGACTCCCGGAAGCGAGATAACGGTAGTTGACACAGAGTTTTGCAAAGTAGGCGTGGCTATATGTTATGACGTGAGATTCCCGGAACAGTCAAGGCTTATGGCTCTTCAAGGAGCGGAACTTATAATCCTTCCTGCGGCATTCAATATGACTACAGGACCGGCTCACTGGGATCTTACCATGAGGATGAGAGCGTTGGACAATCAAGTATATTTTGCAGCAGCATCTCCTGCGAGAGATATGAACGGGATATATCAGGCTTACGGAAATTCCTGTGTAGCTACTCCTTGGGGAGAATTCGCGGCTCATACAGATGAAAACGAAGGCATCCTGTATTGTGACATAGACTTGGAAAGAGTTAAAAAAGTTAGAAAAGAACTGCCTCTGCTTCAGCATAGGAGAGAGGATATTTATAAATTATCAGTTGTAGAAAAGTGATCGTGAAAGGAGTATAGAATATGGGAACTTCTGTATTGGCGTTATGTTTAGGATTATTGGTGGGCGGAGTGTTCTTTGCTATTATGAGAAGGTTTTAAGGTGATAATATGACAGATAAGGTGAAAAGAACTATAGAAGCATTAAAATCAAACGGATTTGATACTGTATATGTAGAGACTGCCGAGGAAGCAAAAGAGTATCTGCTCAATGAAATAGGTGCTGAGCAGAGTGTTGGATTTGGTGGATCTGTAACACTTCAGGATGTAGGGATCTATGATGCTCTCAAAGAAAGAGGCAATGAAGTTTACTGGCATTGGTTCCCTGTGGACGGTGATAAGAGAGCCACTATGAAAAAAGCAATGTTTACAGATATTTATATGTCCGGAATAAACGGGATAACAGAAGACGGACGTATAATAAACATCGATGGCACAGGAAACAGACTTTCAGCTATCTTATTTGGTCACGATAGACTGTTCCTGGTGGCAGGAGTGAATAAGATCTCACAGAACTATGAGGAAAGTATTATAAGGATAAAGAACGTGGCATGTCCGCTTAACACACAGAGACTCAGTATACATACTCCGTGTGAAAAGACCGGTAAATGCATGGCTTGTTCTTCTCCTAACAGGATATGCAATGCGACACTTATTCTTGAAAAACAGCACGGAGGCGTGCCCACAACAGTAGTATTGATCAATGAGAATTTAGGATTTTAATTATGGAGTTTTTGCCTGTATCAAAAGAGGATATGAGAAAACGAGGCTGGGATCAGCTTGATTTCGTTTACATTTCGGGGGATGCGTATGTTGACCATCCCTCTTTTGGACATGCAATAATATGCCGTACATTGGAGCGTTTTGGATATAAGGTGGGGATCATTGCTCAGCCGGATTTTAGATCAGCTGAAGATTTTAAAAGACTGGGCAAGCCACGATTAGGCTTTCTGATATCTGCAGGGAATGTGGATTCCATGGTGAATCATTATTCCGTTTTTAAAAAGAGACGAAAGACTGATTATTATACGCCGGGAGGAGAAGCAGGAAAAAGACCTGACAGAGCCTGCATTGTATATACGGCAAGGGCTAAAGAGGCTTATAAAGATGTGCCGGTAATACTGGGAGGTATAGAAGCAAGTTTAAGAAGACTCGCACATTACGATTACTGGGATAATAAACTGAGACGTTCTATCCTTCTTGATTCAAAAGCTGATATCGTCAGCTACGGAATGGGAGAAAGAAGTATAGTAGAGATAGCGGAAGCTTTGGACAGTGGTCTGGATGCAAGAGATATAACCTGGATCAGAGGCACTGTTGTCAGGAAAAAGAATATAGATGATGAGGATACTGTGATACTGCCGTCCTATGAAGAAATGAAAGAGGATAAGCTTAAGTTTGCAGAAAGCTTCAGGATCCAGTACAGGAACAATGAGGCTCCTGATGCTGTACCTTTGGCGGAACAGTACGATAAGAATCTTTATGTGGTACAGAATCCGCCTCAGCCTGTGCTTTCAAGAGAAGAACTTGACGCGGTATATGATATGCCTTTTACCAGGGAATATCACCCTATGTACGAAAAAGACGGAGGCGTGCCGGCTCTAAAGGAAGTCAAGTTCAGCTTGACCTCCGTAAGAGGCTGCTTCGGCGGATGCGCTTTCTGCGCTTTGACTTATCATCAGGGCAGGATCGTTCAGTCCAGAAGCATAGATTCCATTGTTAAGGAAGCCGAGGGATTGGTAAAAAAACCTGATTTTAAAGGTTATATAAACGACGTAGGCGGGCCTACAGCCAATTTCAGAAGACCTTCCTGCAAAAAACAGCTTGAAAAGGGCACCTGCAAAAACAAAGACTGCCTGCATCCTGTTCCATGCAAAAACCTTGATGCGGATCATAGGGAATACATCGAACTTTTAAATCGTATAAGAAATATAGAAGGCGTGAAAAAAGTGTTTGTAAGATCAGGAGTCAGATTTGACTACGCCTTGGCTGATAAAAATGATGATTTTATAAAACAGCTTTGCAGATATCATGTGAGCGGGACTTTGAAAGTTGCGCCGGAACATGTTTCGGATCATGTGCTTAGACTGATGAGAAAGCCGAAGAATGAAGTGTTCCGGAAGTTTGTTGAGAAATATAATGATATAAACAAAAGGTATGATATGGACCAGTATATGATCCCGTATTTTATCTCTTCTCATCCGGGAAGCAGACTAGAGGATGCGGTGGAACTGGCGGAATATCTTAACAAGAACAGGTTTGTTCCGGATCAGGTTCAGGATTTTTATCCTACCCCGGGAACTCTTTCTACCTGTATGTATTACACCGGAGTAGATCCTTTAACAGGAGAAAAGGTATATATTCCGGACTCTATGGAAGAGAAAAAAATGCAGAGAGCTTTACTGCATTTCAATAAGCCGGAGAATTATGATCTGGTATATAAAGCTCTTCAGCTAACGAAGAGGACTGACCTCATTGGATTTGGACCTGATAAGCTGATAAAACCAAGGAGTTTCGAAAAAAGAGAGACTGCGAAGATAAAGCCGGGAAGCGGCGGTCAAAGGAATGACCAAAAGAGAAGCGGATCTCACAAAAAAGGAACTCAGAAGAAAGATAGGAGAAGATAGCATGTCAGATATTCTGTTTAAACTCCCGGGAATATATGAATCCGCGATGCAGCGCTATGCGGGAATAATGGAGAGCAAAAATACAGGAGAATATGAGGTCATCGAAGAGATGGGAAACAGTGAAAGCAGTATAGCTTTCGGGGATAACATCAAATATATGAAATATCTGCTGGATAAAGGATACGGCGGAAAGATAGATATGATATATATAGATCCGCCTTTTTTCAGCAAATCGGATTATACCGTAAATATAAAAGTAGGCAGCAGTAAAAGAAAACTTATTTTGGCAAAGAACAGAGCTTTTACAGATAAATGGGAACTGGGGATGGCAGAGTATCTTGAGAATATGACTGTGGCTCTTCTTATGATGAAAAGTCTGCTTTCGGACACGGGATCTATATTCGTACATCTGGACTGGCATAGTTCTCACTATATGAAGATAATGCTGGATCAGATATTCGGAGAGAATAATTTTATAAATGAGATCGTATGGAACTATAAATCCGGAGGTGTCAGCAACAGATACTTTGCAAGAAAGCACGATGTAGTGCTGTTCTACAGCAAAACAAAGAACTATTTCTTTGAAGCGCAGAAGGAAAAGTCATATAACAGGGGACTTAAACCTTATCATTTCAAAGGGGTCAAAGAATACAAAGACGAAGTAGGATGGTACACCCTTGTCAATATGAAGGATGTATGGCAGATAGATATGGTCGGAAGAACTTCGTCAGAGAGGACCGGTTATGCTACACAGAAGCCGGAAGCCCTTATTGAAAGGATAATGAGATCTGTTACCTCTGAAGGAGACTTATGCGCAGACTTTTTCTGCGGTTCCGGAACTCTTGGAGCAGTGTGTGCAAAACTGGGCAGAAAGTACATAATGTGTGACAACAGCGCTCCGGCAGTCATGATGGCTCACAAAAGACTTTCTAAGGAAGAGGTCCCGCATGCAGTGCTTAGAGAAAAGAGAAAGATTTCAAAGAACTTTTCTGCTGATATTGCTGTAGAGAAGATAGATGGAGTTATCGAAAGCACCGGGATAACGATCAAAGGCGTATCTTATGAAAATTTGCGAGAACTGGGTATTGATGAAAAGAATGGATCTTTGATGGAAACCATATTGAAGAATCATTACGACCAGTTGATAGAATACTGGTGTGTCGATACTGATTATGATGGTAAAACTGTAAGACCGAAAGCTTACAGCTGTCGTGAAAAGGATGATATAGATCTGGCGGCAGTTATTCCGACGAAACAAATAAAGCGTCTGGCTGTCAGGGTGATAGATGTTTTTGGAAATGAGTTCACATTTGCGGAATAATTAGGAGAATGCCTCAAATATCCGTAAATAACAGCTTGACATATCTTTTTTAATAAAATAGAATAAATGCGCAGAATGAAGAAGCTGGGAGAGGGTCGATGATCGGCCACCGAAGGGGCAAAACTCTCAGGTAAAAGGACCGGCTTTGGACTGCACTCTGGAAAGCACAGCACCGACGAAGCAATCGGGAGACCGAGAATCTTTCAGGTAAAAAGACAGAGAGTATACAACGGAAACGGGTATACTCTTATTTTTTTGACAGGAGGGATAATATGCAATTATTTATCAGCTGTTTTGAAATAGTCGGA
>JAFXHN010000116.1 GCA_017536365.1 Bacillota bacterium
CTAACATTTTTTTGTAATACAGGGAGCAGATTTCTCTGCTCCCTGTCTGTACTTTTTACCGACTCTTTAATAGCATGCTATATTGCTGTCTGTCCTTCCTTCGGTCCCGCCTACCAGCACTCCGTTCGGCAGCTTCACTATTATCTGTCCTCTTCCGAAAGGCTCATTGTCCAGAGCCACTTCTATTTCATGACCTCTGAATAGCAGCTGTCTTGCGATCTCTGAAGGCAATGTGTCTTCTATCATAAACTTCTTGCCGCCGATCCACTGCCATCTCGGAGCATCCAGAGCCTGCTGAGGATTCAGACCAAAGTCTATAAGGTTCATCGCCACCTGCACGTGCCCCTGAGGCTGCATAGCTCCCCCCATAACACCAAACGGCGCAACGGCTTCTCCGTCTTTCATTATGAATCCCGGGATTATAGTGTGATATGATTTCTTTCCCGGTGCCAGGGCATTAGCCGCAGCCGGATCCAGAGAGAATCCATAGCCTCTGTTCTGAAGAGCAATACCTGTTCCCGGTATTACCATTCCGGATCCAAAGTCAAAGAAATTACTCTGTATATATGACACCATATTGCCTTCGCTGTCAGCAGTACAAAGATATACCGTTCCGCTGGTTGGCGGCAGTTCAGGACAAGGTTCTCCCACAGAATCATTTATCTGTTTCGCACGATGCGCTCCGTATTCCGGTGAAATGAGGTCTTTCTTGTCCACGCTCATGTATCTCGGATCTGTTACATAATGTCTGCCGTCAGCAAAAGCTATTTTCATAGCCTCCCACTGCTTATGATATGTGTCCACTGATTCTTTTTCTTTAAAATCAAACTCTTTGAGCATATTAAGAGCCATAAGAGCAACTATGCCCTGACCGTTTGGCGGGATCTCGCATATCTCATATCCTTTATAGTTTACCTTTATAGGTTCTACCCATTCAGGATAATACTCATTAAGATCTTCTTTTCTTAAAAATCCTCCGAACTTTTCACTCTCTGCTGCTATTTTTTCAGCTAAAGCTCCTCTGTAAAAGCTTTCCGCCTCAGTCTTCGCTATTTCCTCAAGAGTGTCTCCATGATCCGGAAGCTTCATTATCTCTCCCGGCATAGGTGGACGGCCTTCAGGGGCAAAGGTGTTGAACCATTCTTCAAATTCCGTTCCCTCACACTTTTTATATACGTTATAAGACATATCCCACATCCTGGCTATATTAGGAGATACAGGATATCCCTCTCTTGCATAACTTATTGCAGGAGCCATACTTTCGATCAATGGGAGCTTTCCAAATCTCTTCGCTACTGCTGCCCATGCAGAAGGCGCTCCCGGCACCATTACCGGAGTCCATCCGTATAAAGGCATTTCATCCGACCCGTGTTTTTCCTTTACTTTATCTATAGAAATACTTTTAGGGGAAACACCGCTGGCATTTAATCCATAAAGTTTCTTTTCTTTTTCCACCCATATAAGTGCAAATGCATCGCCGCCGATACCGTTTGCGGTAGGCTCACATACGCTAAGAGCCGCCGCTGTGGCCACAGCAGCATCCATTGCATTTCCTCCATTTTTCAGTGCTTCCAGCCCTGCTGCAGAAGCCTGGGGGCAAGATGTGCAAACCATGCCGTTTCTTGCGTACACAGGATATCTTACTGAAGGATACGGCTGATAATTAGGAACAAAATTCATGTTCATCCTCCCATCTATAGTTTGATGGCTCTATTTTTGCATACCCGAACATAAAAGTCAATCACGAACGCTTTTTATGGCC
>JAFXHN010000117.1 GCA_017536365.1 Bacillota bacterium
TTCAACCGAATATGACAATATGGCAGCAAGTTCATTCCTCATTTCAGGAAGGTCTTTTACTGCATATAGCAAATTCCGTATATCCATAATAATTAAGTTACTATTGTCTGACTTATATCTATTCACTTTTTCTTCATCAATACGATATGATGTAACAAATATTGGTGTCATATTTATTTCTTCTGCAACTGAGCATACTTGTCGTATGGTTTTTTCTGTCACATATGAAGCCTTTACTTCAACACAATATTCAACATTTTCTTTTTTGCAATAATATCCACTTCTGTTTTCGTAGCGGCAAACCTAACATTTTGTTCCACAGTATATTCTGCTTCTAAAAAAAGCTTTGCTACCCAATTTTCCAAAGTTCTATAGTATTGTTTACTCATTTTTCATTTCCTTTTCTTCCGCATATCAATCATAATAAACCGTTACAAATTCTAAATTCATTATAACATATTACCCTTTAATTTACAGATTTGAATCAACTAAAAAACAGCCCTGAACTTTCGTCCAGGGCCATACCACCACATATTCTATTTGCCTAATCCTTCTCCAAAAACTTCGCCTCGTACGAAATTTCCTTCGCTATTCCCATTGCCACTCGAAATCCCGATATAAAGCTTTTCAACGAAACTCGTTCGCATTCCAGATTCATCTGATCTATCAACTGAATCAATTCCCAACGTGTTTTCTTATCCAACTGATTTTCAAGTGCACTTGCCATTTTTTCGCTTTCTTCATCCATCTTGAGCAGACCATAGAAGTCTAACCAAAGCTTTTTCAAATACTCATATCTATCAAAAATATCACTCACAGATAATCTCCCTCATAATAATCTCATCGATACAGGCACGAATATTATTCATTTCACCGACCCAAAGCATAGAATTTTCTCGTTTCAATTCCTCAGTTATATTTCGCTGGGCTTTCATTTGCTCCATCAGAACATCAAATCTTCGTTGAGCGATTTCGTCTATCTCAAGCAGATGTGGGAATAGCTTCTCCGTCAGAATCAAGTCATTATAGAGTATCGGATTTTCTTCTTGCAGATATTTTCGTCTCATTCTCCCAAAACGCCCGATAGGTTTAGCAGCTTCTTTGATCGTAATATTGGGAATAAAGTAATCACCGGATTTTGTATAAGTTAAGTTCATCATTCAATCAGCTCCTTTCATCTTGATTATATGAAAAATCTTGCCTCGAGACGAATGTGCTAACGAACATCTTTGTTATGTTGTTTCTTTTTATGCTGTTCCTCCAACATTCGCAAGATACTTTTCTCCATTTGAGCAGTAGTATAGCTTTTAGGAAAATATTTTCGAAGCTGACTTACATCAATACGAACTCGTTCTTTCCGATTTGCTTTTTCTTCACTCATAATATCGAAAATCATTTCAGGTGTAAGTTGTGCAATCTTGGAAAGTTTTTTCATGCGTACTGCCTGTGAAAGAGAAGGAGTACAATCTTCAGATTGCATAATGTCCCATAGTTCCGCTTGCTCTAATTTCGTCAAGTAAGAAAGTTCTACAGCAGGAGAAAATGCGATCTGTCCTTCGTCAACCAAATCAAGAATCGGTTTCTGAAGATAAGTCAATCTAATATAACGCTGTATCGTCCTCGCACTTTCACTTAAATCCTCAGCAAGAACATCACGAGACTTTTTACCAAAATTGTGGTCAACTTGTCCACCATTTTCTTTCGCAGGTCGCCCAACTCTACGTTTCATCGCCTCCAACTTCATTTTATACGCATAGGCCTTCTCACTCGGCAACAGATTTTCCCTCTGAATATTACTGTCCACCCTCAAAATCACGGCTTCATCATCTGTCATTTTCCTCACCAGTACTGGCAGCTTTTCCATCCCCAGTTTCATCGCAGCAGCCTTTCGCCGATGTCCCGATACAATCTCATAATTTCCATCCGCAGTTGGTCTTGCCAGTAGTGGTGACAGCACTCCATAATCCCGAATGCTTTCACACAGAGCATTTAACCTTTCATCATCCTTTACCTGAAACGGATGGTTGCGAAATCCAACAAGCTTGTCCATCTGAATATCCGTTACTTTCTCAGCCATTAGTTCGCACCTCCATTTCCAAAGGTACGATGGTCTGGAATTGCCACACAGACATCAATCTGCCACCTTGGTTTGTCCGCCTTTCGGTAGATTGCCTGTTGTCTTTCTGCTGAATAGCGATATATCACGGGTTCCATTTCGATGGAATAGAGATATCCTGGAATCGGCATATTCGCATTTTCACGAAGAAAGATGTTGGAAAATCCTTGATTTGCGGGAAGTTTCGGATGGGTGTGCAATAATGTACATCTTGTAGGCACTGAAGAACTGGCACACATGGAGATAGTTTCAGCCATAGTGCATCAGCTCACTCGTGAAATGACGATGGAAGAGATCAAAGCTGCAGGCTTTGATGCATATTTCGTCGATCACACCGCAGGTGTATATCCGGTCTCCGCAGCCGGCGTACCCTGGACTGCAGCTTACATCGGTGTTAAAGGAGATATCATCACAGATCTGACAGAAGACCTGGCAGCAGAGCAAAAGGCAAGGACCACCTACGACAATATCCTGCGTTTATCCGATGATCCGGATGTATGCGATGTTATTCGCTTCCTCAGAGAAAGAGAGATCGTACACTTCCAGCGCTTCGGCGAAGCCTTAAGACTCACAACAGACAGATTAAACTCCAAAAACTACTACGCCTTCAACCCATCTTTTGATAAATAACTTTTCATATCAACCTAAAAAGCTCCGCACATTGCGGAGCTTCTCTCTTTATCTAATATGCAGTTATGTATTCTATATTTCTACCCTCTCTATCAAATAGGCTGATAAAAGACCTATGCATATTCCGGCTGTCACTCCGGAAACACATAGCACCGGAAGATAATAAAAGATCTCTTTCGTTCCCAAAAGTAAGACTGCGGCAGCGATCTGCCCTGCATTATGCGCCACACCTCCGGAAACACTTACTCCCGCAACAGAGAATTTTCCGCTTTTCTTCATAAGGATCATGACCGCCAGACTTAAAATCATTCCCGCGGCAGAAAAGCCAAAACTCATCATATTGCCAAACAATATAGATACAAGCACAACTCTTGTCGCAGAAACAGTAAAGGCACTGCCGGCGCCAAGTCTGTAAAGTGCGAACACGATCACTATATTAGGCAGCCCCAGTTTCACCCCGGGCACAGCAAAGCTGAGCGGCAGCAAAGACTCTACATATGATAGTATCAACGCCAATGTTATAAGCATGCCATGGAGCGCGACCTTGCCGGTTTTAGTTTTCATCATTCAGACACCCCATCGATTTCCTGTTTCTCGCCTTCAGTAACGGTGACAGTCAGCTTATGCGGGAGACAAACTATCGTCTCGCCTTCATAGCATACTTCCCCTCGATCTATGCATACCTTATCCGGACAATTCGCTTCATCTATATATGCTTTTCCGTCTTTAATATGCAGCAGATTCCTGTGTCCTTCCTCAAGGCCGTGTTCCGAAGATAACTCTATCCTTATATCATCCTTCAAAGGAAGCTCCATTATTTCCAGACCGTCTATCGAAATCGTCACACTGCCTCCGGGATCTTTGGCTATATAAGCAAAGAAAAACAGCAATCCCGATATGACCAGAAGTATCCCTATAAGCAGTATATCGTTTTTCCTAAGTTTTCTTTCCTTCATTATCAAGGCCTCTTTCCCTTACATTATAATGCAGTTTGAAGGGCAGTTCGATTTACACAAACCGCAGCCGATACATTTGTCATAATCTATGACCGCTAGATTATCTTTGATGGTAATAGCCCCCTCCGGGCAGTTTTTCATACACAAACCGCAGCCTATACAACCTACACTGCAGATCTTTCTTACCGCCGCTCCTTTGTCCTTATTTGAGCAGGCGATCCTGATTTTAAGATCCGCAGGTATCATAGAAATAATACCGTTAGGACAGGCTTTGATGCATGCCCCACAGTTTATACATTTATCTACATTTATATGTGCGATCCCGTTACCGAAAAATATTGCATCTTTAGGGCATACTTCTGCACAGTCGCCAAGCCCCATACATCCATATGTACATTTTCCTGTTCCGCCAAACACTATTTTAGCAGCAACACAAGTATTTATACCCTGATATTCCATTTTCATCTGGGTCATATTGCAGTCTCCATTGCAGCTTCTTATGATAAGAGGTCTCATCATTTCACCTGCACTTCTGCCAAGGACGTCTGCCAAGGCCAAGGCCGTAGACTCTCCTCCAGGAGCACATAAAGTAAGCGGGAGCTCTTCATCCTCCACTAAAGCCGCTGCATATCCGTCGCATCCGGGAAATCCACAGCCTCCGCAGTTTGCACCCGGAAGGCATTCTCTCACTAAAGGGATACGTTCGTCCTCTTCCACTGCCATTACCTTTGACGCTACAGACAGCACTGCGGCGCATATTATTCCGATCACTGTAACAGCGATCACTGCATAAATTATCAGATCCATACAAAACCCTCTCTAAGCAAATAAATTTTCTATTACCCCGGCAAATCCAAAGAACGAAAGAGAAAGGATAGCCGCCGAAACAAGGGTTATCGGCAGTCCTTTGAAACTTTCCGGCGGATCACACTCTTCAATTCTGCTTCTGATCCCTGCAAACAGTATCATAGCCAGAAAGAATCCAAGCCCTGAACCCAAAGCATTAAAAATAGCTTCCAGGAAAGTAAACCCTGTATCTATATTGCTGATACACACTGCCAATACCGCACAGTTAGTCGTTATAAGAGGCAGATATACTCCCAGCGCACTGTGCAGTGAAGGCATATATCTCTTCAATGTTATCTCTACCAGCTGAACCACTGATGCTATAAGGAGTATGAACACCACTGTCTGCATGTAACCCATGCCTGCCGGTTCCAGTATAAAGGTCTGTATCGGCCATGTCACAGCTGTAGCCAGGATCATTACGAAAACTACTGCCGCAGACATACCGGTTGCCGGCCCTATCTTTTTTGAAACCCCAAGGAAAGGGCAGATGCCTAAAAACTGCTGCAGAACATAGTTGTTTACAAATACAGCAGTTAAAATAATCACGATCATTTCTTTCATCTATGCTTCCTCCTTTGGTCTTTCCTGGCAGTCTCCAAATCCTACCATAGTGCAAAATGTAGCAGAAGGACAGCTTTCACACTCGAAAGATTTTTTCCTTGGCTTATATTTACCAAATTTATTTACAAAAGCTATAAGACAGCCGAAAACGAAGAATCCTCCCGGAGCCATTGTCATTATAGCTACAGGATTATCCGCAAGAACAGGTAAAGGCATCCCCATCCATGTTCCGCTTCCAAAGGCCTCCCTTATAGAAGCCATTACAAACAGAGCCATAGTAAATCCTAAGCCCATACCCAGCGCATCCAATGCAGAATCCACCACTGTATTTTTGCTGGCGAACATTTCAGCTCTTCCCAAAATTATACAGTTTACAACTATAAGAGGTAAGAATATACCAAGTGCATCATAAATTGAATAAGCATATGCATTCAGCAGCATCTGCACTATAGTAACAAAGCTTGCAATAAGAACTATGTAACAAGGGATCCTTACCTTATCCGGGATAACTTTCCTTAAAAGCGAAATAAATATATTTGAACACAGCAGTACCGCTGTAGCCGCTGCTCCCATACCTACGGCACTTGACACCTGAGTGGATGTGGCCAGCACAGGACAAGTCCCCAGGATAAGTACGAGAACAGGGTTTTCTCTGATAATACCGTTGGTAAATACTTTGATCTTATTTCCCATACTTCTCCTCCTTATTTATTCACTATCTCGTAGGCTTCAAAAGCAGAACGGATCTCATCTATAAAATGGTTTGAAGAAATCGTTGCACCGGATATCCTGTCCACATCCTCAAGCTCATCATAAGGCAGACCTCTGAACTGTCCGGCAAATTCTTCTTCCATGATCTTTGTTCCCAGTCCCGCAGTTTCCTTGTGAGAAAGGACTTTCGTATCCACGATATTTCCTTCTGCGTCAATACCGCAGCTTATTTTCAACGTATCTCTTCCGCCGTAACCGTCACCGGTTATCATGAAAACATAACCCGCTCCGTTATCAGCTTCGTAAACCTCCGTTACCAAACTGTCTTCAGGAAGCTCAACATCTATTAAAGTAAAACCGTCAGCCTCCGGCAACACTTCCGTTCTTGCAGCATCCGCCATAGCCGCTTCCGTAGCTTCGATAACAGGTTTCGTAACACTGTTGATAAGGGCCAGCATGAGACTCATTACAAGACAAATAGTCCCAAGTACCGCAACATATTTTACATATTGGTTTCTCATGCTTTTACACCTCCTAACGGTTTAGTGGCAGTCCATTTACTGATATACGGTGTAAGTATATTCATAAACAGAATAGCAAAAGATACCCCCTCAGGGTAATTGCCGTAAAAACGTATCAGGCAGGTTATGAGCCCGCAGCCGACACCAAAAATTATACGCCCCCACTTTGTGGAAGGTGTTGTAACATAATCGGTCGCCATGAAAAAGGCTCCCAGGAATATACTTCCCGCCAGAATCTGAGCCAAAGCAAAATCAAAGCCGCCCTTTGCCAAAGACAATACAAAAGCAGTTCCTATAAAAGCCACAGGAGTATGCCATGTTATCACTTTGCGGACAAGCAGATAAATACCGCCTATAAGGATAGCCAGTGAGCTGATCTCTCCAAGGCTTCCTCCTACGCCCCCGACAAATAACTGGAGCATGCTTATAGAAGGATCCAAAGCTCCCTCTTTTAATGATACCAGCGGAGTGGATGTAGATACCCCATCCACAAAGTTCGGAGCAGTCCAGGTAGTCATACTTCCGGAAAATGCAATAAGCATTACGACCCTCGCTGTTGCTGCAGGATTTGCAAAATTGTATCCCAGACCTCCGAAAAGCTGTTTTACCACAACTATAGCAACCAAGCAGCCGAATATCGCCTGCCACAATGCTATAGTGGAAGGCAAGTTGAAAGCAAGTATCATTCCCGTTACAGCTGCCGTTAGATCCCCTATAGTATTAGGCTTTTTGCACACCTTTTCAAATGCCCATTCAAAGAATATACAGGACGCCATACATACCGCGCAAAGCAGCAGTGATCTAAAACCAAAAAATATCACCGCAGCGATCAATGCAGGCACCAACGCTATGAGGACATCTCTCATTATACTTCTTGTGGTGTCTTTCACTCTTATGTGAGGGGATACCGACACGATCAATTTATCATCCATTTGCCTTATCCTCCTTCTGCTTCTTTTCTTCCTTTGCTTTTTCAGCAGCCCTCTGTTCGGCATTATACTGATTCAGCATAGCTTTTGACAGCTTGTGCACCTGGACCAAAGGTCTCTTTGCCGGACACACAAAAGCACAGCATCCGCATTCCATACAAAGGTTTACTTTGAGCTCTTTAAGCTCTTCCGGCGACTTCTTGTTATACGCTGTTTCTATACTTGTCGGCATAAGTTTCAATGGACAGTGATCCACACATCTTCCGCATTTTATACATGCAGTTGTAGGCGGCAGCAAAGCCTCCTTTGCATCAAGACATAAAAGAGAATTGGTGTTTTTCAGTACCGGATACTCTATATCAGGGACAGCTATCCCCATCATAGGCCCTCCCATTACGATCTTCTTTGGCACTTCTGCAAATCCGCCGGTAAATTCCACCACATCCTTTATTGCTGTTCCTATAGGTGCAATTACATTCTGCGGATTTTTAACAGCGCTTCCGTCTACAGTTACATATTTTTCTGTCAAAGGCATCCCGGTTTCTATGTACTTTGCTATAGCTGCCAAAGTAGTAGTGTTTATAACTATACATCCTGCATCTATAGGGAGCTTCCCTTCTGATACGATCCTTCCGGTCATACTATAAATAAGGACCTTCTCTCCTCCCTGCGGATAGATAGAAGGCAGGTGTCTTACTTCTACATTATTTATATGAGAACAATGTTTCTTGAGTTTAGAAATGCATTCCGGCTTGTTGTTTTCAATTCCAATCAACACCTTTTTAGGCATTACATACTCATTTAAAAGTTCAATGCCTTTTACCAAATATTCCGTATCATCCAGCATGGTCCTAGTATCTGTAGTTATGTAAGGTTCACATTCTGCCCCATTAATGCATACGAAATCCACCTTTCCCGGTTCCGTGTTCAATTTTACGGCAGTAGGAAAACCCGCTCCGCCAAGACCAACGACTCCGCTGTTTCTGACAGCTTCAAGAAACTCATTTTTATCTGTAACTTTAGGAGCAGCTATGCCTTCATATAAAGCCTGCTCTCCATCACTCTCTATTATCACAGCAGGGCAGGTGCCGCCATGAAATAAAAGGATGTCTTCTATCTTCTTCACTTTGCCGGACACACTTGCATATACCGGAGATGAAACAAATCCCGATGCTTCAGCAATAAGCTGACCGACCTTCACCTCGTCTCCCGCTTTGACCACAGGTTTTGCAGGAGCGCCGATATGCATCGATACCGGTATCATTACTTTCTCCGGCGCAGGCATTCTGACAGGCACACATTTTGAAGTGTTCTTTCTATGGGGTACGTGTATACCCTGCAATAATCTGATCGCCACTCTAGTTCCTCCTTAAACTTCTAACTTTAATAACTCTCTTTATGAAAACATCTATTGCAAAATACTGAAAATAAAGAGATAATATAATACACTCCTCGCAATTTTACCAACTTGCAACTCTAAATACAAGGAGAAAACAATGTTTTTAGCTAAAAAATCAGCAAGAAAACTGATAATAACTCTTATCTTTTTCCTGTTTTTTGCTGGAATCCTCTCAGGATGCGGCAAAATCTCAAATATAGAAAATGAAAACGTTTCAAAAAGTACATTTTTATTAAATACTTATATCACCGTTACTCTGTATAACGGCAGCGAAGCTCTTGCTCAGCAATGCATAGAAGAATGTAAAAGGTATGAAAAAATATTTTCACGCACCGATGATAACAGCGAACTGTACCTCTTGAATGCCTGCGACAGTATGGAAGTTTCTCCTGAGCTGCTCGAAGTTATTACAGAAGCTTTGAGTTATTGCAAACTCACCGACGGCGCCTTTGACATAACTCTGGGAGGCGTCAGCGATCTTTATGCCTTCTCTTCAGAGGAACCTCAAGTTCCATCCGAAATCGAACTTGCAGAAGCCATGTCTCATATAGGGTATGAGAAAATACTCATTGAAGGCAACACTGTTACCATACTGGATCCGGAAACTGTGCTTGATCTGGGAGCAATAGCAAAAGGATATATAGCAGATCGACTTGCAGAATTCCTTATCAGCAACGGGGCGGAAAGCGCCCTGATAGATCTTGGCGGCAATATAATGTGTGTCGGGAGCAAACCGGACGGAAGCAGTTTCAAAATAGGACTTCAATATCCTTTTAAAGACTCCTCCGAACTCATCGGTACGGTAAAGGTTTCAGATCGTTCCGTAGTTACCTCCGGGATATATGAACGATGTTTTGAATCCGATGGAGTATTCTACCATCACATTTTGGATCCGAAAACAGGAAGACCATACGACAATGGGCTTCTTTCGGTCTCCATAATCAGCGAAAGTTCAATGCATGCCGATGCATTAAGCACCGCCTGTTTCTCTCTCGGTCTTGAGAAAGGGCTTAAACTTATAAACAGCCTTCCTCATGCGGAAGCGGTTTTCGTCGATAAAGATTATGGTCTGCATTATTCAAACGGCATTTCCAAATATCTTGAATAGACAAAAAATAAAAGCAGAGCCAACGGCCGTCGGCTCTGCTTTAATAATTGATTTCCAATTAATACAGTTTTAAGAGTTCTTCCTGAGAAATGAGTTTTACTCCATTCTGAGAAAGCACCTGTATAGCCTTTTCGTTTTCCAAAACACGCATGATCATATATGCAGTATCTTTTTCACGTGTAGGGAATGCGTATGTGTATTCCAGATTGATATCGTTTTCTCCTATCAGTGTAAGGATGCTTAAAAGGCTTCCCGGCTGATCCGGAATAGCAACTGCAAGGACATTTGTAACAGATGCGATATAGCCTGCATCTTTGATCACATTTGCCGCATTAAAAGGATCGTCCACGATGATACGAAGAACGCCGAAATCAGGAGTTTCAGCTATATTCATAGCTCGCATGTTTATATTATTCTTAGAAAAAATATCAGCAAATTCGGCCAATCTGCCTGGTCTGTTTTCAATAAATACAGATATCTGTTTAACAGTCATTCTATCTCCACCCTTTCTTAGTACAGTTTACGATTATCAATTATACGAACTGCCTTACCTTCACTTCTTGCGATAGTCTTAGGTGCAACCAATGTAACTTTGGCATAAATACCAAGCATAGCTTTCAGTGCATTTACGAGTTCCTTTTCTTTGCCTGTGATCTCTGTCAAAGAGTCAGAGAACATTTCAGGAGTCATTTCAACTTTGACTTCTATCTGGTCACTGTTGTTCACACGGTCAACGATGATCTGATAGTTTGCTGCATAGCCCTTATTGAGAAGAACTGTTTCTATCTGTGATGGGAATACATTTACGCCCTTAACTATGAGCATATCGTCACTTCTTCCCATAGGCTTAGACATTTTTACATGAGTTCTTCCGCAAGAACATTTTTCACGATTAAGAACGCAAATATCCTTTGTTCTGTAACGCAGGAGAGGGAATGCTTCTTTTGTGATGCTTGTGAATACCAGTTCCCCTTTTTCTCCTTCAGGAAGAACCTCTCCTGTTTCAGGATCTATGATCTCTGCAATGAAATGGTCTTCATTTATATGCATACCTGTCTGAGCTTCACATTCAAAAGCTACTCCCGGACCTGATATTTCTGTAAGTCCGTAGATATCATATGCTTTTATTCCAAGTGAATTTTCTATATCTCTGCGCATTTCCTGAGTCCATGCTTCTGCTCCGAATATTCCGGATTTTAATTTAAGCTGATCCTTCAATCCTCTTTCTGCAATGGATTCTCCTAAAAATGCAGCATATGATGGTGTACAGCATATTATAGTAGACTCCAAATCGATCATAAACTGGATCTGACGATCTGTATTACCCGATGACATAGGGATAGTCAATGCGCCGACTTTATGAGATCCTCCGTTAAGGCCGGCACCTCCTGTGAAAAGTCCGAAACCATAAGATACATGAACAACATCTTCATTTGTTCCGCCTGCCGCCATGATGGCGCGGGCACAGCAGTCATCCCAAAGGTCGATATCATGCTGTGTGTAAAATGCCACTACTCTCCTACCGGTCGTGCCGCTTGTGGAATGTATTCTTACACAATCTTTAAGAGGCACTGCTACAAGGCCATAAGGATAGGCATCTCTCAAGTCATCCTTGGTAATAAACGGAAGTTTGTGCAGGTCTGCTGTAGATTTGATGTCATCTGGTGTAACGCCTTTTTCTTCCATTTTTTTTCTGTAGTAAGGCACGTTGTCATAAACGTGTTTTACCTGCTTTACGAGTCTTTCATCTTGCCAAGCACGTATCTGTTCCCTGGAAGCGCACTCGATTTCCGGTTGGTAATAATTTCCCATTTTCTTATTCCTTTCCAAGGGCGGATGATTTTGTGAGTACCGTCCATTTTTATCTTAAACATAATACCACTTTAGCGCATTAACGTAAATAAAAAACTTCACTTTTTTTCAAAAAAAAATATGTATACTCTAATATTTAACGAAAAAACTACATACAAATAAATCTTTACCGGAGGTTGAAAATGAGCGGATCTATATGGACAAAACAATTAAAAATGCCTGAGTTCCCCAGACTGGAAGGTCGTGTAAAAACAAATATCCTGATAATAGGAGGCGGCATATGCGGAATACTGTGTGCTTATTTTCTTGATCTAATGGGAGAAGATTATATCCTGGCGGAAGGAAATCGTATCTGCAGCGGAATTACGCATAATACCACTGCCAAGATAACTTCACAGCATGGATTATGTTATAAAAAAATGCTGGATTCATATGGAAAAGAAAAAGCTTCTCTGTACCTTAAAGCCAATGAAAGAGCCCTTTCATTGTACAGCCGGTTAGCAAAAAACATAGACTGTGATTTTGAGATCAAACCAAACTACGTTTATTCCATGAAAAGCAAAAAAGATTTGAAAGAGGAAGTTCGTGCCGCAAAGGAACTTGGTTTTGATGCAGAGTTTCTGGATATAACGGAACTGCCCTTTAAAACAAAAGGAGCAGTAAGATTTAAAGACCAGGCACAGTTTCATCCATTAAAATTTATTTCACATATAGCAAAAGATCTTAATATTTATGAAAATACTTTCATAAAAGATCTCTCCGATCCCAAAACCGCCCGTTCTTCTGAAGCTGTCATATCTGCAAATAAAATAATCGTTGCCAGCCATTTTCCTTTTATAAACAAACATGGCAGCTACTTTATGAAGCTTTATCAGCACCGCTCCTACGTTCTCGCTGTTGAAAATGCCCCTATGCTTGAGGGTATGTATGTAGATGCCGACAAAAAAGGAATGTCTTTCAGATGTCACAAGGATCTGCTTTTCATAGGAGGCGGGGGACACAGAACAGGAAAACCCGGAGGCAGCTGGAAAGAGTTAAGGGATTTTAAAGCAAAATATTTTCCCGATGCAAAAGAGGTCTGTCACTGGGCAGCTCAAGACTGCATGAGTCTGGATGGTATACCCTATATAGGCAGATACTCAAAAAATACTCCCGATCTTTATGTTGCTTCCGGATTCAATAAATGGGGAATGACTTCGTCCATGGCAGCCGCAGAGATGCTTAGCAGTATGGTCACCGGTAAAGAAAGCGACTTCCTTCCTGTTTTTTCTCCTCAAAGAAGCGTGATCAAACCACAGCTTTTCATAAACAGTTTTGAATCCGCCAAAAATCTTCTTAGCCCCACCACAAAGCGCTGCTCTCATTTGGGCTGCGCCCTGAAATGGAACAAAGCAGAGCACACCTGGGACTGTCCCTGCCATGGATCAAGATTTGAAGCAAATGGTCAGATCATAGACAATCCGGCACAAAAAAATGCGAAAATAGAATAAAGCCGATAAAAAATAATCGGCTTTATGTTCACTATTAAATGGTTTCAATATCATATGGTGTTGTCTGGTAAACAAAGTAGTTCAGCCAGTTTGTATAAAGCAGGTTTGCATGAGATCTCCAGCGCACGATCGGCGGCTGACTCGGATCATCATCCGGATAATAATTCATCGGTATGTTGATATCCAGTCCAAGGTTCACATCTCTGTCATACTCATTCTTTAAGCTGAACGGATCGTATTCAGGATGTCCCATGATGAAGAACTGTTTTCCTCCGCCCATTTCAGCAGCATATACTCCGGCTTCTTTAGAAGATGCTATAACCGTCAATTCTTTGCATGCATCGATATCTTCTCTGTTTACTGTGGTATGTCTGGAATGAGGTACGAGGAATACATCATCACAGCCTCTGAAAAGAAGGTGGTTTTCAACTTCTACTTTGTGAGGGAATACCCCGAAAAGCTTGCTTGAAAGCCCTATCTTAGGAATACCGTAGTGATAATAAAGGGCAGCCTGAGCACCCCAGCATATATGAAGTGTACTGTGGACATGAGTCTTGCTCCATTCCATTATTTTGCAAAGTTCTTCCCAGTACTCAACGTTTTCATAATCCATCTGTTCTACAGGGGCTCCTGTGATCACCATCCCGTCGAATTTTTCATCTTTTATTTCATCAAAGACTTTATAAAATGCCAGCATATGCTCATCTGATGTGTTCTTTGATTTATGTGATTCTGTATGGATCAGTTCCAGCTCTACCTGAAGAGGAGTGTTCCCCAAAAGTCTGCTGAACTGAGTCTCTGTGTCTATTTTTGTAGGCATCAAATTTAAAAGAAGGATCCTTAAAGGTCTGATGTCCTGTGTGATCGCTCTTGTTTCTGTCATTACGAAGATATTTTCTTTCGTAAGAGTTTTGTATGCAGGCAATTCATTTGGTATTTTGATAGGCATTATTTATTCACTCCTGTTCTTAGATCTGTGCAAGAGCCTGTTCAAGGTCTGCGATAAGGTCTTCAGCGTTTTCTATTCCGCAGGAATATCTGATAAGATCTCCCGGTACTCCTGCAGCGATAAGTTCTTCCTCATTCATCTGTCTGTGTGTAGCATTTGCAGGGTGGAGACAGCATGTTCTTGCGTCTGCAACGTGTGTTTCTATAGCTGCCAGCTTAAGGTTTTTCATCATAAGCTCGGCGCCTTCTCTTCCTCCTTTTACTCCAAAGCTTATAACTCCGCAAGTACCGTTAGGCATATATTTTTTTGCTGTTTCATAATATTTGTTTGATGGAAGACCTGCATAGTTTACCCATGAGATCTTAGGATGTTTTTCAAGATATTCAGCTACAGCCTGTGCATTTTCGCAGTGTCTCTTCATTCTTACATGGAGACTTTCAAGACCGAGATTGAGGAGGAATGCACTGTAAGGAGATGGTGTTGAACCGAAATCTCTCATGAGCTGCGCTGTTGCTTTTGTGATATAAGCACCTTCGATACCAAATTTTTCAGCATAAGTGATCCCGTGATAGCTGTCATCAGGAGTGCATAAACCAGGGAATTTTTCTTTGTGAGCCATCCAGTCAAATTTACCTGAGTCAACTATACATCCGCCTACAGCAGCACCGTGTCCGTCCATGTATTTTGTTGTTGAATGTGTTACTATATCTGCGCCCCATTCGAAAGGTCTGCAGTTTACCGGTGTTGCAAAAGTATTGTCTATGATAAGAGGAACACCGTGCGCATGAGCTGCATTCGCAAACTTTTCAATATCAAGAACTATAAGAGCAGGATTTGCTATAGTTTCACCGAAAACTGCTTTTGTATTAGGTCTGAAAGCTGCATTAAGCTCTTCTTCTGTGCAGTCAGGAGATACGAAAGTAAAATCTATCCCCATCTTCTTCATTGTTACAGCAAACAGATTGTATGTTCCGCCATAGATAGCTGAAGATGCTACAACGTGGTCTCCGCATGTTGCGATATTGAATACGCTGTAGAAGGATGCAGCCTGGCCTGAAGATGTAAGCATTGCCGCTGTTCCGCCTTCCATTTCACAGATCTTTGCCGCTACCGAATCACATGTAGGATTCTGAAGTCTTGAATAAAAGTATCCGGAAGCTTCAAGGTCAAAAAGTTTTCCCATATATTCGCTTGTTGCATATTTAAATGTTGTGCTCTGAATGATAGGTATCTGTCTTGGTTCTCCGTTTCCAGGTGTATAACCTCCCTGTACGCATTTTGTTTCGATTTTGTAATTACTCATACATTTCTTCCTTTCTTTATTTGAATTTGAATACTATTGTCGTATACACAAAATAACCCCGTCTCAAACTATATCTTGAGACGGGGTATTATCCCGCGGTACCACTCAAATTGCAGTTAAACTGCCACCTCACAGGCTCCATCAAGCCCTGTGCATTAACGCCGCACTCTCGCGTAAAACCCTACCTGCTTTCGCACTCGAATCTTCAGCTCCGAAGCCATAGACTATTGAGACTCTCCCTTATGCCTCGCACCAACCGGCAATTCTCTGTAAGTTCCTGTTCTCAGTCCTCTTCATCTTAGCCTTTATAATCTGAGATCTGTTAATTTATTGCGTGTATTATATCATTACTCTTCTGTGTTTTCAACACTTTCTTCATTATTTTCTTCCGGATCCGCCTTAGGCTCAACTATTACCGCATTTTCCAGGATGAAGTCGAAGAATTTATCCCAAAGAAGACTGTCTTCGATCATTTCTTTTGTATAGTATTCTTCAAGCGCAGCCACATCTTCAAAGCCAAGATTTACAGCATATTCTTCAGCTCCTGCCTGATACTCTTCATCAGAAATATCAAGACCTTCTGCTCTTGCAATAGAATACATTATCATTTCTTCCGCAACAGAAGTTTCCGCATACATTTTTGCTTCTTCATTAAACTCTTCTTCTGTTAATCCTGCCATCTGGAGGAAATCAGCCAGTTCCATTCCGTATGACTGAGAATACTGTTCATAGTAATCTTTCATTTCCTGCTCTTTTGCAGCCAGTTCTTCTTCTGGGTATTTAAGGATAGTTGCATTGTTGTATACAGCTTCCCAAGCAGCAGCCATCATTTCCTGTTCAGCAAGTTCTTTTGCCTGTTCTTCCAGTTCAGTTCTTACAAGTGCTTTATACTCTTCAACAGTTGCACAGTCACTTACTGATTTTACAAATTCTTCATTTAATTCAGGGATTACTTCTTTTGAATAACTGTTGATGGTAACTGTAAACTCTACATCTTTACCGTTAAGTTCTTCACTGCCGTAATCTTCAGGGAATTTAAGATCGAGCACTACTGTTTCTCCGACAGTCTTTCCTACCAATCCAGATTCAAAACCGTCGATGAACATACCGCTTCCAAGTATAAGGTCAAAACCTGTTGCTGAACCGCCTTCAAACTCTGCTCCATCGATCTTTCCCACATAGTCGATATTCACAGTAGTTCCGTCTTCAACAACGCCTTCAGTATATGTTTCGGTCGAAGTGTTTTCTTCCAGTCTTATCATGATCTCGCCTTCCACAGTTTCATCTGTGACTTCGATCGGTTCTACCTTTTCTACTTCCACACCGATGTAATCTCCTAATGTAACATATTCAGACAGATCATAATCATATGGTTTGTCTGAAGATGATCCACATGCTGTCATTGAAAATACCAGTGCGATCACTGTACATAAAACAATTAATTTCTTAGCCATTTTTATATCCTTTCTTCTCAATAATTACATTTATCTTTCACATTTATACCATATCACAAATTAAAATTAAAGTGAAATGTCCATATTTCACAAAACCGTAACAAATATTTTAACGGCCATTACCCTCTGCTGCGGATCAATTCTATTACTCTGGGCGCCGCTATTTTGAACCATGAAGCGTATTTATCCGGTTCTCTCTCCAGATCACACTTGAGTTCCTCGATATCTATCCACTTAAATGCCTGAACCTCTTCCGGATTTATGACAGGTTCCCCTTCATACTCTCCCAGAAAAACATGGTCGAATTCATGTTCATACAGTTCATCGTTGAATTTGTGTTTATATACAAAAGAAAAAACCTCTTCTGCCGGGCAGGCTATCCCCGCCTCTTCCATCAATCTTCGTTTTACCGCGACCTCTAAAAGCTCTCCCTTTCTCGGATGGGAACAGCAGGTGTTTGCCCACAGTCCGGGCGAATGATATTTGTTTGCCGCTCTCTGCTGGATCAAAAGCTTAGTCCCGTTATAAAGAAAAACGGAAAAAGCTCGGTGAAGAGCCCCTGTCCTGTGCGCATCTTCTTTTGTTGCATATCCTACAGGTTCATCCTTAATGTTAACTAAAATTATATGTTCATCCATATTCAAAACTTGTCCTTTTCTGTTATAATAATACTATTATTTGACTTCATTATGAAATTCGTTTATATATTATAAATCATTTCGGAGGTTTTTTAAATATGCTTAATCTAATTAAGATCCTTACTAACAGAGTCATTATAGTTGCTGTTTTAGTGGTTATCCAGTTTGCGTTTATAATTGCCGGAGTATTCTTCTTATCCGACTCATTATTTTTCAACACATCACTTATGGTCATAAGCATTTTAGTGGTTATTTATATTATAAATAAGCCAGGCAACCCCTCGTATAAGCTAGCATGGATAATACCTATACTTATATTCCCGGTTTTCGGGGGCCTTTTTTATCTGATTTTTGGGGGAAGGCGAGTTGGAAAGCACCTTAAAACTCAGGCAATAAAAATAGATAAAGAAACCATAAATCTTCTTAAACAAGATCCCGACATAATGAAAGAGCTGAAATCTGCAAGTCCATCGGCCTACAGTCAGGCTTCCTACCTGGTAACACCGCATAAAGGTGTAGGGATAGACGAATCAACACCTTCCCAGATCTATCCTATTTATAAAAACACAGAGACCGAATATCTCAGCCCCGGCGAAAGTTTTTATGAGAGACTCATTACGGAACTGAATCAGGCGAAACATTTTATTTATATGGAGTATTTCATTATAGAAGAAGGCTTTATGTGGGATACGATCTTAAGTATTTTGGCAAAAAAAGCTTCTGAAGGCGTAGATGTTCGTATAATATATGATGACTTCGGATGCATAATGAAGCTTCCTATGGATTATCCGAAAACCCTTGCAAAGCACGGTGTAAAATGCAGAAAGTTCAATCCTATAAGAGCTCATCTTTTTAAGGTGCCTTTGATGAACAACCGCGACCATAGAAAGATAACGGTTATAGACGGTCACACCGGGTTTACCGGAGGTATCAATCTGGCCGATGAATATATGAATGTAACTCATCCTTTCGGTTATTGGAAAGATTCAGCTGTTATGCTGAGAGGTGAGGCTGTATGGAGCCTTACAGTCATGTTTATGCAGATGTGGAATCTCTGCGGACCGTACGAAAAATTCCAGTACAGCCGATATGCACCGTATATCCACAGCAGCAGACAGTTCAAAAGCGACGGATACGTCCTTCCATACAGCGACAGCCCTATGGATAATGAGATCCAGGCTGAGATGGTTTATCTCAATATGATAAACAAAGCAACTCGTTACGTGTATATATCCACACCTTATCTTATTATCGACAATGAACTTGCTACTGCCCTTATGCTGGCTGCAAAAAATGGTGTCGATGTAAGGATAGTTACTCCTCATAAATACGATAAATGGTATGTTCATATGTGCACCCAGGCCAACTATACCGAACTGGTAAAAGCCGGCGTAAAAGTATTTGAATACGCTCCCGGCTTTATACATTCAAAGACATTTGTCTGCGATGATGAAATTGCAACAATAGGAACAGTAAACCTAGACTACAGAAGCTTATATCTTCACTTTGAATGCGGAACATTTTTATATAAATCCAAAGCCGTAAAACAGCTTAAAGATGATTATATTTATATGCTTAAAGACTGTATAGAAATGACAGAGGAAAAATGCATCAATGTTAATATATTCAAAAGAGTATTCAGAAGCATCATAAGAGTATTTTCACCGCTTTTGTAAAAAAGTTTTGATTATTCGCAATTTCTTCTCTTTCTGTACACATAATTGACACATAAAAAAGTTATTCTTTACTTGTAAAGAAAACCTAACCACCCTACAACGAAAAAACTTAAAGGCTATGATCTCCCCCGGTCATAGCCTTTTTCCTTTTTTGAAGAACCATACATCGCGATGTTTTATACTAAAAAGAGGATCTGCCGATCCTCTTAAAATTTCTTGTATTAATAATATTTTGCTCTAAGGGCTTTCTTGTCCAGTCCCTTTTTGGCGCCGGCTTCTACCCATAGTTTATCCGCCTTTGCTTTAAAAAGAAATCTAGGCATATCCACATTTATCTTTCGCACAGTTTTTTCCGGCATATTTTCCGGATAATGGAACGCCCCTGCTTCCTCTGCCATGTCTTTTAATACTTTTTCCAGGATATCTTTTTTTCTTGATTGAAGGATCATGGCGCCGGAACCTACGGATACTCCTCCCCTATAGTTTAATCCGTTTTTTTCGGCATATTTCTCAATGATCTTTATCGCCGTATCGTTCTGAGAGTACTCAAGAAATCCACAGTTGATTATGAAATACAGTTCGGGTCTTTTTTCTTCTCTGTTTTTCAGATACTCTTTAGACTCCGCCATGAATTCCAGCACTCTTGCCGGTAGACAATCGATATATAACGGAAGCGCCATCACAACAGCGTCCGCCTCATATATTCTGTCAAAATATTCGTCCGAAAACTCACTTTCATATATGTAAAGCTTTTCTCCCTGTATCTGCCCTTCCAGACAGTCTTCTGCGATCTTCAAAAACTTTTCCGATACCGCTCTTTTTCTTTTAGGGCTTCCATTCAAAAAAATCACTTTTTTCATTTTAACAGATCCCCATATGCTCTTCTGAGCTTCTTTTCAATATCTTCGCCTTCTCTTATAAATACAGGTCTTCTCCACTCCGCATCAAAATTTATGGCATTGCGTTTTGTCAAATGAGTGAAGATCACAGCTTCTTCCGAATCTATATTCTCATCGTAGGCAACTGTAAGCAGCTTTCTCTTTTTAGGATATCTAGGTTCAAGATGTGTTTCTCCGTTAGCTGTTCGGAGAAAAGGTGTTTCGAAAGTTATTGTCCTGTCCAGTATCCTTTTGATAAGAGGCGAATAACATCCATATTCCATCCTGGTCAGTAAAACTATAACATCCGATGCCACCAAATGAGGAAGGATATCCACCATTCCGTCATTGTGTACACATTTTCCCGGAGTTTTATATCTGCAGCTGAAACAGCCTATGCAGTATTCGATTTTAAGATCTGCGCAGTTGAATAATGTGACCTCATCCTTTGAAAACAGATCCTGCAGTCCTTTTTCCACCAGTCTGCCTTCCATATCATGAGCATCACTGATCATAATAATTTTTATTTTATCCATGATTCATCCTTTGGATCAGATTTCCACTGTTTTAATTTGTCAAGCATTTCCGGTTTTACATAACCTTTTTCTGCAGCCACTTTGATAAGTACATCGTAGTTGCTGAGAGTTCTGAACTCAACGCCCATTTCTTCAAAATTCTTAAATGAATCAGGAAGTCCGTATGTGAAGATCGCAGCCACTCCTAAGATCTCAGCTCCTGCTTCTTTCAATGCGTTAACTACGGTTTTTACACTTCCGCCTGTTGAGATAAGATCTTCCACGATAACTACTTTCTGGCCCGGGCTGATCTTTCCTTCGATCTGATTCTGTTTTCCGTGCTTTTTAGCATCTGAACGTACGTATCCCATAGGGATGCCCATTTCATCGGCTGCGAGGGCTGCCATAGGTATGCCTGCTGTTGCGGTTCCCATTATGACCTCTACTTCAGGATATTCCTTTTTAATAAGTTCCACCATTCCTTTTTTGATGGCAGTTCTTTCTTCCGGATAAGAGAGGACCAGTCTGTTATCGCAATAGATCGGAGATTTGATCCCGCTTGCCCATGTAAACGGTTCTTCCGGTCTTAAAAAAACAGCTTTAACGTCCAGTAAAATTTCTGCAGCTTTCTTTTCCATTATATTATCTCCTTATTTTAATTCTGCTTGAATATTTTTATATGCTTCCACGCTGTCAGACGCCTGAGTAATAGGTCTTCCCACAACGATAAAGTTGCTTCCCTGCTCTTTAGCATAAGCCGGTGTGGCTATCCTCACCTGATCGTCCTTTGACGTTCCTGCCGGTCTTATGCCCGGAGTAACTGTCAGGAAACCTTCTCCGCATACTTCATGGATCTTCTTTGACTCATGCACGGAACAAACAACTCCGTCAAGTCCCGCTTCTTTTGCCATATATGCATAATGTGCAGCAGTTGCTGCCAGCTCTGTTTCTATAAGAAGCTCTTCTTTCAGCATTTCAGGACTGGTAGAAGTGAGCTGAGTTACTGCTATACACAAAGGTCTTTTTCCCTTGCAGCCTTCTTCAAGACCTTCTATTGCAGCAGACATCATTTTTTTGCCTCCTGCAGCATGAACATTGACCATGTCCACATCCAGAGACGCAAGATTTCTCATGGCGCTTTTTACTGTATTTGGGATGTCATGAAGTTTGAGGTCTAAAAATATTTTATGTCCGCGTTCTTTGATATTCTTTATGATCTCCGGGCCCTCTTTATAGAACAGTTCCATTCCTACTTTAACATATATCGGTTCCTGAAATTTGTCCAAAAATGCAAAGGCCTCTGTTTTTGACGGAAAATCCAATGCTACTATGATAGTTGTATCAGCCATTTATGCTCCTCCTATTATATTGCCACAGAGCTATACTCTATGGCTCTTTCCTATAGCGTCTGTTATTTTTTCTATTCCGTATTTGTCCATTGCCTCTGGCAGGCTCTCTATTATTTTAGGACAAACAAAAGGATCCGTGAAATTCGCAGTCCCCACCGCAACAGCAGATGCTCCTGCATACATCAGTTCCAGCACATCTTCTGCAGTCCTGATTCCGCCCATGCCTATGATAGGAAGTTTGACCGCTTCGTACACCTGATATATCATCCTTACCGCCACAGGCTTTATGGCAGCTCCGGATAATCCTCCGGTTTTATTTGCTATGATAGGTCTTCCGGTTTTAAGATCCAGTCTCATACCAAGAAGAGTATTTATCATGGAGATACCGTCCGCTCCTCCGCTTTCCACCGCTCTTGCTATCTCCGTTATATCCGTAACATTAGGTGAAAGCTTAACGTATACCGGCACCGCAGATACTTTCTTTACCTCTTCAGTAAGCTTAGCCGCTACTGCAGGGTTTGTCCCAAAAGCAATACCGCCTTCCTTAACGTTAGGGCAGGAGATATTGAGCTCTATAGCACACACTCCTTCTGCTCTGCTTATTTTTTCCGCAGTTCTTACATAATCCTCTGTTGTGTTTCCCGCAACATTTGCTATTATGCATGTATCAAACTGTCTGAGCCACGGCACTTCTCTTTCTATTATTTTATCCACACCGGGATTCTGAAGTCCTATTGCATTGAGCATACCGGCAGGCGTTTCCGCTACTCTCGGAGTAGGATTTCCGTATTTAGGCGCTTCCGTTGCCGCTTTCATTATTACAGCCCCCAAAAGACTTAGGTCATATAATTCCGCAAATTCTCTTCCAAAACCGAAGCAGCCGCTGGCAGGCATAACAGGGTTTTTCAGTTTAAGCCCCGGCAGTTTCACTTTCAATCTTTCATCGCTCATATTTCCACCTGTCCGATCTTAAATACCGGTCCCTCTTTACATACTCTGTAATATTTATCCTTATCTTCTTTATCTTTGCATACACAGGCCATGCAGGCACCCATACCGCAGGCCATTCTGATATCGAGAGAGATATATCCTCTTTCAAAGGTATCCTCCACTGCCATAAGCATCCTTTTAGGACCGCAGGCATAGGCTATCTCACCGGTTATACCCTCTGCTTTAATAAGGTCTATCGCATTTCCCTTAAATCCGTAAGTTCCGTCATCTGTGGATACATACGGGGTTATTCCCAGCTTTTCGAAGTCTTCTTCTCCGTATACATCAGCTTTAGTCGGGAAACCCAGCACAACTTTAACTTCAGTTCCCTGATCTTTCAGCTCTTTTGCAGTCTGGACCAGAGGGCCTGTTCCGGCGCCGCCGCCGATAAGCACTGCTGAAGCAGCTTTTTCAATAGGGAAGCCGTTTCCCAAAGCTCCCAGAGCTTTTATTTTTTGACCGGGTTCCATTTCCGCCATCTTCTGAGTCCCTTCTCCAAGGACTTTATATAAAAGCGTAAATGTTTTATTCTGTTTATCAAAAGAAGAGATGCTTATAGGTCTTCTTAGAGTGTATCCTTCGATCTCAAGATTTACGAACTGACCCGGTTTAAACTCTTCTGTTATTTCTCCCTGCAGAACCATTCTGTACGTATCTGCAGCGATCAGAGAATTCTCAATAATTAATACTTTCTCATCTAACATCGTATATTACCTTTCCTCCCACCATGGTCCACAGCACTTTCCCGAACACTTTTTCTCCTCCGTATGGAGTATTCTTTCCCATGGACTTGAATCTTTCAGGGTCTATAACATATTCTTCATCTATATCCACGAGTACCAGATCTGCGTCATATCCGGTCTTGATCTTTCCTGTATTGCTGAGTCCGAACAGCTGGGCCGGCACTTCCGCCATTACTTCCTGGAGTCTTTTAAGACTGATCACGCCTGTCTTTACCAGTTTTGTATACAAGACCGCAAAAGCAGTTTCCAGACCTACTATCCCAAATGGCGCTTTCTCTACCCCTCTGGCTTTTTCCTCTGATGTATGAGGAGCATGGTCTGTTGCAACTATATCCGCAGTTCCGTCTTTTATTGCCTCTATCAAAGCTTCTCTGTCTTCTCGACTCCTTAAAGGAGGATTCATCTTTCCGTTACCGTCTTTAACATCTTCGTCTATAAGAGTCAAATGATGCGGTGTGATCTCACAGCTGACTTTCAGCCCTTCCTTTTTTGCCTTTCTTACAAAGTCTATAGTTTCTTTTGTGCTGACATGGCAAATATGATATTTACATCCTGTCTCTCTTACCAGTTCTATGTCTCTTTCCACCTGAGCGTATTCACATGCTGAAGGGATACCTCTCCACCCCATCTTTTCCGCATATTCACCCTGATGCACGCTGCCTGCATTTTTCAGAGAGTTGTCCTCTGTATGAGCAACTATCATGGTTCCAAGTTCAGCCGCTTTTTTCATGGCTTCTCTCATAATCTCGGAAGACTGTACACCTACCCCGTCATCGCTGAAAGCAACTGCTCCAAGCTGCAGAAGGGATTTCATATCAACTAATTCTTTCCCCTTTTCACCTTCTGTGATAGACGCATAAGGAAGTACATTTACGACTTTATCAGAGTCTATTTTTGCCACATACTCTTTCATGACCTCCGGCTTGTCCGGCACAGGTCTAAGATTAGGCATAGGCATAACTGTTGTATATCCTCCCGCAGCTGCCGCCATAGTCCCCGTTCTGATCGTTTCTTTTTCTTCAAATCCCGGTTCTCTGAGATGTACATGTGCATCTATAAATCCCGGCATCAGAAGCTTTCCGCCGCAGTCAAGGATCTGCGCGCCTTCGACATTTACGCATTTGCCGAGCTCTGAGATCTTGCCCTTATCTATACCTATCTCAACAGCAGTCACCCTGCTATTTTCATCGATTATATTAACATTCTTAAGAATAATCATATCCACACACCTTCTTTTGAAGCAACTTCTATTTATTTTATCTATTATATCAAATTTATTCCTTTGTTCATACCCCCTTTAAACTCTCTTACGCAGATTCATACAATTAAATTTCAGTAATATTACAAATACGATACATTTAAAAATAACTATTGATTTTATATTTTTAGCAGATATAATGTGCTTAGATGACAAATTTACACTACATATTGTACGGGGGGATTAAACGTGTTAACTGAAGTAAACGTAATAGGGGAAAAGATTTCTCAGGAAGAAATACAAGCTTATATAGATTATCTTGAAGAAAAGAATGGCAGAAAACTCGCATCTTTAACTATTCAGACAGACGGCGAGTTCGTAGATTTGAATTACAAATTATCTTCTGTTCCATTTGAAAGGATCAGAAGGATAACAGGTTATCTTGTAGGAACTATGGATCGCTGGAATGACGCAAAAACAGCTGAAGAAGCTGACAGGATAAAGCATTCCACCGCTTCTCAGACAATGGAAAAAGTAGGCTGATCCCTGAACAACAAACAGGGTTGTTCCTCTAATTCTCAAGGCATTCTGACCACTCACAAGGAAATCACTCATCGCTTGCGGCACCTTTTAATTTCACCGTTAAAAGAAGGATCTATTCCTGCCGCCGGCGGAATGCCTATATCAAAAGCCTTAGGGCTTTTTTTATTTTTGCAGCATAAAAACGGTGCGGGATCTCCGCACCGTTAAATGAACTTTATTCAGTTATATTACTCTTTTTCTTCTTCCTGCACTTCTTCTGCCGGATCTTCGTGTTCACTGTAATCATCCAGGGATTCTATATCAGATGCCGTTTCGATATCTTCTTCGAACTCTACACCAAATGCTTTCTTGAGCTCTTCTACTGACTCTGCACCTTCCCTCTCAGCTTTCTTTCTTATGTAATATTCTCTTTGTTTTTTGCTCATTTTCTTGAGCTTGTCTTTTTCCTTCTGAGCTTCGTTTTCATAATAAAGAGCTTCTCTTCTCTTCATTTCTTCTTCCCAAGCAGCTTCTTCTTCTTCCTCTATACGAGTTCTTTCAGCAATTTTTTCTGCAGCTATAGGTTCCATATAAGCCAGCTGCTCCGGTGTCATGAATGATTTTACATAGTCTACCAGCGGCTGGATATATGATTTGTCTGACCAGTCAATATCGTCGTAATATGCTTCAAGAAGTTCCGCTTCTATAGGAGTTCTGTCTTCTTCGTATTTCTTTTCTATAGCTTTCATCAGACCGCCCATGATTCGTTTTTCATACCAGCTCAGGCCGATAAAGTCCAGTCTGCCTCTGAAATAGAACAGTTTCGCCTTTGCTCTTTCGTTTTCTTTGAAATTATCAACGATATGTTCCTGAACGGTTTCTTCTGATGCCGGATAAGACCCTACGCAGAAAAAAGCAAAATTGTCAATACGTTCTTTAGATAATGCAGCCTTATAGTCTTTGATCCCGTTAATACCTCTTTCGTTGATATTTCCGCCGAAGAGGACCATATCATATCTAGTCATTTTGAATGACCAGTCATTAAAAGTCTTTTTGCTGGCTTCCATGATATCTGCATTGAGTGCATCGGCGATCCACTGTGCATATCTTTTTGTTGTTCCGTGCTGGCTTCTATACAATACCAAAGTTCTGAATTCTTCCATTGTTTTTCTCCCACCTAATTGTTTTTATTTTCAAATATATCAAGAATAACTTTTTCTGTTTCAAGCATTCCCGGCGATGCGATAAGACCCATATTTTTCATAGTCTCTTCCGGGGTCCTTCCGTTTATCGCATGAACGGATTCGACATATGCATTGTCCAGCGCAAAATTTACCGCTCTGTATGCCATATCCACTGCAACAACGCCTTTAAGGGTACAGCCTTTATTCCCTCCGTCACATATCATCCCGGTAATGGAAGATGCCATATTGTTAAGAGTATAATTCATCTGAAGGATATTTCCGCCTTTCATGAAACAAAGAGCTACCGCTGAACCTGTCCCCGCAGCAATAGCGCAGCCGCAGAATGCAGAAAGTATCCCCGAATGTACCTTTATGTATATAGTGATCAAATACGACAAAGCTGTAGCTCTCAAAAGCTTTTCTTCCGGCATGCCGTTTACTGCCCAGCATGCATACAAAGGCATTGTGCAAAGTATACCGTGAGCACCGCTTCCGGTAATACTCATTGCAGGCTTTGACAGACCGATGACTCTTGCCTCCAGCGCGGTGTTTGTGACAAACTGTGCTGTTGCCAGTTCATCCTGAGATATTCCCGTACTTCCGTTTTGTTTATATAAATTATGTCCTAAGGTTGTTCTGGATGATTTGAAACCTTCTTCCAAAAGCTCAAGATTAACATTGTACGCTTCTTTTATAAATTTTATTTCTTCCAGATCCACATCTCTGGCATAATTTACTATTTCTATGAAAGAATATTTTTTTATGTTGTCAAGTTCAACGGATCTCTCCGGATCTTCTGTTTCCGCAGAAACCTCATTTGACTCTTCTGCAGCGAAAAGGATCTCTCCGTTCAGCTTTATTTCTGTAATGTTAGTATGTCTATGCTTTACAGTCACTTCACAAACATCTTCTTCCGTCTGAACTTTTGCGTTTAAATATATATCCGGTGTTATTTCGTGAACAGAAACTTTTATTTTACCGTCCTCGATCATTTTTCGGGCTTTAACTTTGGCACTTTCGTCTATGGCATCCAAAGATTCCAAGCCTTTTGTATGATCAGCTCCGCAAACACCTAAGGCTGCCGCGAATCTGTTTCCCACTTCCTCTACTCCCGGAATACCGCAGGTAAATGCTCCTTTATATATAGAAGAACTAAGTGCCAGTTCTACAGATCTGACCTCGCCTTTTGTATAGCTTTTTGCCTTTGAAGTAATAAATGCGATAGCTCCCGGTTCAGTAACCCCTAACGCAGGGACCATATCCTTCTTGATTATTTTTGTAAGCTCGTGCACTGAACTCACCCCTTCCCATAACCTGTCAGTTCTTATGAGACATCTTATGTATTTCAAATATTTTATCAGAAACGAGTATACTTTTAAACATATTTCACAAAAAAAACACATGACAGGTGTTTTACAAAAACAAAACAGAGACCGTTCTTAAAGATACGATCTCTGTTTAAGGTTATTGCTTTTTTTCAATCGTTATTTTGCTTCTTCAGGGTCTTTGTCGTTGGCAAGGCCGGCTTTGTCTATGATATAGAAAAGAAGTCCCATGAGCATGCCTACGATAGTTGCAAGACACATACCTGTGAGCTGTACTTCTCCGATCTGGATAAACGCTCCTGAAAGACCTGTAACGAATACTACAGATGTAAGAGCAAGATTTCTTGATTTTGAGAAGTCTACTTTCTTATCAACAAGAAGTCTGAGACCTGATGCTGCGATCATACCGTAGAGCAGGAGGCTCACACCGCCCATAACAGGAGCAGGGATAGTCTGGATAAGTGCAGATGCTTTGCCAATAAATGCGAGAAGGATAGAGAAGATAGCCGCTCCTCCGATAACTCTTACGCTGTATACCTTAGTGATAGCCATAACGCCGATGTTTTCGCCGTATGTTGTTGTTGGTACAGAACCGCATAAACCGGAAAGAGTTGTTGAGATACCGTCTGAAAGCAGTGATCTGTGAAGACCAGGGTCTTTAAGAAGGTCTTTTCCTACGATCTCACTTGTTACTACCTGGTGACCGATATGTTCTGAAATAACTACCAGTGATGCAGGGATGATGATGAGTATAGCTGAAACATCGAACTTAGGGAATGCAAAGTTTGGAAGAGCAAACCATGATGTTGTTGCTACAGCTGAGAAGTCTACGATGCCCATGCAGAGAGCTAAAACATAGCCAACTACGATAGATATGAGGATAGCGATAGCTGCCGCAAAACCTCTGAAGATGACCTGTCCGAATACTGCTACTGCAAGTGTTACGATAGAAACCACAACGAACTTAGGGTCGATAGCTGTGTATGTATCGCTGAGGATGAGACCTGCATTTGATGCTGCAGATCCTGCAAGTTCAAGACCGATAAGAGCTACGATAGGGCCCATTGCAGCCGGTGGAAGAAGAATGTCGATCCAGTCTGTTCCAACGAACTTGATGAGGATAGCTACCGCACAGAAGATCAGACCTGTTACTACGAAGCCGCCCAGTGCGTATTCATATCCCATTTCAGGATTTGCTAATATAAGGAATGTAGGTGAAAGGAATGCAAAGCTGGAACCCAGATAAGCAGGAGCCTTTCCCTTTGTTACAAAGATAAAGATAAGTGTACCGATACCGTTCATTAAAAGTACGATAGCAGGGTTGATGCCGAAGAGCCAAGGAACCAGTACAGATGCACTGAACATTGCGAATGTGTGCTGGATACTGAGAGGTATTCCTTTGGAAAGTGGTACTTTTTCTTCGACCTGAATGATTTTACGATTATCCATTTTTTCCTCCTACATAAATTAAAAAATATAATTTCCTGCCATAGAATACTTCAAACCAATTAATTTGTCAACGGAAAACGGCTTTTTTTGTCAATATCCGCCACTATACATTTAATGGAAAATCAAATGCTCAAAAAAGGCCGAGTTTTATCTCGGCCTGCGCGGGATCTCCCGCCTTAATATAAGTTTTTCCAGCTCTACAAACAGCAGCGGAAACAGGGAAAGAGCTCCTGCGATCAGCCACTGAGTGCCATCAAGAGGCACCACTTTGAATATGTCGGCCATCACCGGTAAGGAAACCACCGCCACTTGAAGAGCAAAACAAATGAAAAAAGCTCCTGTAAGATACATATTGGAAAATATGCCTAAAGAAAATACCGATTTATCCTCACTTCTCATATTAAATGCATGTATGAGCTGAGACATTCCCAAAACCGTAAACGCCAAGGTCCTTCCTATGTCAAGAGAACCGTATGCATTGTAGCCTATGGCAAATGCAAACAAAGCCAATGTTCCTATCATTACTCCTTCTATCAGAATATTTGCTGTCATACCATCGGCAAAAAGGCTTTTTTCTCTTTTTACCGGCCTTCTATTCATGATATCCGGATCTGCCGGATCTACTCCCAGTGCTATAGCCGGAAAGGAATCGGTGATCAGATTTATCCATAAAAGCTGCACCGGAAGAAGCGGCGTATTCCATCCCAAAAGTATTGCCACAAATATTGTTATTATTTCGCCTATATTGCTGGACAGAAGAAAATGCACAGCTTTGCGTATGTTGTCATATATCCCTCTGCCTTCCTTGACCGCCGTCACTATAGTTGCAAAATTATCATCTGCCAGCACCATATCCGCAGCCCCTCTTGCCACTGCAGTTCCTCCTATCCCCATAGCACACCCTATATCTGCAGCTTTAAGAGCCGGCGCATCGTTAACACCGTCACCGGTCATAGCAACTATATGTCCTTTACGCTGAAAAGCTTTAACTATCCTGACTTTATCTTTCGGAGTAACTCTGGCAAACACAGAGTACCGTTCTATATTCCTCAAAAGCTGTTCATCAGGCATTGCATCCAGTTCTTTTCCGCTTAAAGATATCTTTTCTCCGGTTCTTTCGGCGATCCCTGCCTCTTCTGCCACCGCTGCAGCAGTTTCTTCATGGTCTCCGGTTATCATAACCACTTTTATTCCTGCCTTCCTGCAAGTCTCCACGGCAGCTTTCGCTTCCGGTCTCGGAGGATCGTATATTCCTGCCAGCCCCGCAAACCTGAGTTCGTCAAAACATATCCCTTCGCCTTCAGCAAAAGCGATGACCCGCAGCGCTTTAGATGCCATCTCCTTATTCTTTTTAAGTACTCTATTTTTTTCTTCATCAGATATCCGGCATTTTTCTACTATTATATCCGGCGCACCTTTTACTATAGTCCTGCTGCCGGAAGGGAAACGATGTACTGTCCCCATCCATTTTTTTACCGAATCAAAAGGCTCCTCCATTATTCTGGGATATCTTTCTTCCCATTCTGCCTTTAAGAACCCCTTTTCCGAAGCCCCTCTGACAAGAGCGCCTTCCGTCTGACCCATATCATTATTGCACAGTGCCGCATACAGATACACATTATCAGAAACGCTCCACCACTCCTTTACCTGCATCTTATTCTGAGTGATGGTGCCGGTCTTGTCTGAGCAGATCACCGAAGCTGAACCCAAGGTCTCCACAGCGGAAAGCTTCCTTATTATTGCCCTGTTGTCCGCCATCTTCTGTACTCCTATAGCCAGCATTATAGTAACTATCGCAGGCAGGCCCTCCGGTATAGCTGCCACCGCCAGGCTTACTGCAGTCAAAAATATATCCATAGGTGGCATTGCCCTAAGAAGTCCAAATACAAATATAACTCCGCAGACGCACAATGCCGCCAGCCCAAGAGACTGGCCTGTCTTTGCCAGTTTCTGCTGCAGAGGAGTCTGCGGCACTGCTTCTGAAATAAGTATGCCTGCTATCTTCCCAACCTCCGTCTGCATTCCTGTCGCCGTCACTATTCCTTCGCCCCTTCCTGCAGAGACCATAGTTGCGGACCATACCATATTCTTCCTGTCGCCTAAAGGGGTCCCCTCTTCAAACACTGCCGCAGCGTCTTTATGAACTCCGTGAGATTCCCCTGTAAGAGAAGATTCCTCCACAGAAAGCTCTATGGATCGTATAAGCCTGCAGTCAGCAGGTATTATATCGCCTGTTTCTATAATAAGTATATCTCCCGGCACCAACTGCTCTGCCGGTACTTTTACCGCCTTCCCGTTCCGTCTTACCAAAGCTTCGGGGGACAGCATTTCTTTCAGTGCTTCCAAGGCTTTTTCTGCTTTCAATTCCTGAAATACGCCTATTCCTGCATTTAAAAACACTATGGCCATGATTATTGCCGGATCCACGAAATCCGCTGTTCCGTTAAGCCATTCGGTAACAAAAGAGATCACCGCCGCCACTATAAGTATGATCACCATAGGATCGCTGAACTGATATGCCAGTTTCAGAAGTATGGGTTTTTCTTTCTGCTGTTCCAGCCGGTTTTCTCCGTATTTCTCTAACCGTCTTTTTGCCTCCTCCTCAGAAAGCCCGGTATCCATATCTGTCTTCAGAATTTCCTCTGTTTCTCTGATGGTTTTCTCAAAATACATTTTTCTCCTCCTGCCTTCTTGTCCCGTAAATATATCATGGGAAAATATATGACAAGCCCCTTCAAAAAATGCAATAAAAAATACGGCCTTCTCAGACCGTATTTAATAAATTCATATTGATGATCAGCACAAAACCTGTTTGCCAAAGGCTTCTTTATTTTGTTCCGAAGATCCTGTCTCCCGCATCTCCAAGACCCGGCACGATATAAGCATGTTCATTGAGCTTTTCGTCAAGCGCTGCGATATAAATATCCACGTCAGGATGATTTTCCTAAACAACTTTAACTCCTTCAGGAGCCGCGATCAGACACATAAGAGAGATCTCTACTCCGCCTTTTTCCTTGATGAAATCGATAGCTGCACTTGCAGAACCACCGGTTGCCAGCATTGGATCAACCACGATGAGCTTTCTCTTATCTATATCTTCAGGAAGCTTGCAGTAATATTCTACAGGTTTCTTTGTTTCAGGATCTCTGTAAAGACCGATGTGTCCTACTTTTGCGTTCGGAACCAGTTCCAGCATTCCGTCTACCATGCCAAGACCGGCTCTGAGAACAGGAACTATACCGAGGTCTTCGCCTTTAAGTCTTTTAAAAGTAGCCTTGCAGATCGGAGTTTCGATCTCCACGTCTTCCAATGGAAGATCTCTTGTAACTTCATATCCCATAAGCAGAGAAATTTCTCTTACCAGTTCTCTGAAATCCTTAACAGAGGTGTTTTTGTCTCTTAAGAAAGAGAGCTTATGCTGAATAAGCGGATGTTCAAATAAATATACTTTACCCATATTTCCCTCCTGTGCCTGTCTGCACTTTTCATTATTTAGTTAAGTTCTATCATCTTATATGTTTTCTTGCCTTTTCTAACAAGGAGCTTGCCTTCTTTAAACATGTCTACAGTAACGTTGAGCTTAGGATCTCCGATCTTTTCGTCTTCGATAGTAAGACCGCCCTGCTGAACTGTTCTCATACCTTCGCTTCTTGAAGGAACCAGGCCTGCTTCTACCAGCATTGTTACAACATTCATGCCTTCGCCTTCGAATTTAGCTTTTTCTATCTGAACTGTAGGAACGTTTTCCATGTTGTTTCCGCCCTTTGCAAAGAGAGCACGAGCAGCTTCCTGAGCCTTCTTAGCTTCTTCTTCGCCGTGAACCAGTGTTGTCACTTCGTAAGCAAGAACTTCTTTCGCCTTGTTGATCTCAGCACCTTCAAGAGCAGCCAGTCTGTTAACTTCTTCCATTGGGAGGAATGTGAGCAGTGAGAGGCAGTTCTTCACGTCAGCATCATCAACATTTCTCCAGTACTGATAGAATTCGTAAGGAGTTGTCTTGTTAGGATCAAGCCACAGAGCACCTTTCTGTGTTTTTCCCATCTTTTTGCCTTCGCTTGTTGTGAGGAGCTTGAATGTCATACCGTAAGCAGGTTTCTGAGCCTTCTTTCTGATAAGCTCTACGCCGCCGATGATATTTGACCACTGATCGTCTCCGCCCATCTGCATTTTGCAGTCATATCTCTTGTTGAGTTCATAGAAGTCATAGCTCTGCATGAGCATGTAGTTGAACTCGAGGAATGTGAGACCTTCTTCCATTCTTGATTTATAGCATTCTGCAGAAAGCATTCGGTTAACTGAGAAGTGTTTTCCGATCTCTCTGAGGAATTCGATGTAGTTGAGCTCTGTGAGCCATTCTGCGTTGTTTACCGCAATAGCTTTTCCATCGCTGTAATCGATGAATTTTTCAAAAAGCTTAGCAAACTGATCGCAGTTGTACTGAACTTCTTCTTTTGTGAGGAATTTTCTCATATCTGATCTTCCTGATGGGTCTCCGATCATTCCTGTGCCGCCGCCCAAAAGGATAACAGGTGTATGGCCATGCTGCTGCATATGCATCATAACGATGATCTGAAGGAAGTGACCTACGTGAAGGCTGTCTGCTGTTGGGTCAAAACCTATATAAAACTTGATCTTCTCGTTCGCAAGCAGTTCTCTGATCTCTTCTTCGTGAGTAGTTTGTTTTATAAACCCTCTTTCCATTAATACATCGTATACGTTTCTCATTTTCTTCTCTCCATTGGTAAATTTAATTTTTGAAATCGCCTCAAAAAAAGCGATCTTTTTTATCTTTTTTGTCTCCCTAATTCTATGCTATTTTCCTTGGAATATCAAGAAGTTTCTGTGAAAATTTTATTGACAACAACTTTTTATATGATTATAATATTAATGCTATGTTCTGTTGACGACCATTAGCCCCGGTCCAGACAGAAATAACAGGGTGATTCCCTGAGCCAAGGTGGGGTGAAACGCCGCGGCATATAAATCAATACAACAGATACAATTTGATATTATATGAGAGGTAGAATAAAGATGAAATCATTTATCGCAAAACCTCATGAAGTCGAAAGAAAATGGTACGTTATCGATGCTGAAGGAAAAAATCTCGGAAGATTAGCATCAGAAGTGGCTTCAATTTTAAGAGGAAAGAAAAAACCGATTTATACACCGCACGTAGATACAGGTGACTATGTTATTATCGTAAACGCTGACAAGATCGTTGTTACAGGCAACAAAATGAAGCAGAAGGTTTACAAACGCCACACAGGCTATCCTGGCGGACTTAAAGAAATAACACTTGAAAAGCTTCTTGCAAAGAAACCTGAAGAAGTTTTAAAACATGCTATAAAAGGTATGCTTCCAAAAGGAAGACTCGGCAGACAGATGTTTACAAAGTTAAAGGTTTACGCTGGTCCTGAACATAACCATCAGGCACAGAAACCTGAAGTATGGAATTTCTAGGAAGGGAGGAAATCATAAATGGCACAGTTACAGAATTATGGAACAGGCAGAAGAAAATCTGCTGTAGCAAGAGTTAGATTACTTCCTGGTAAAGGCGAAATCACAGTAAACGGAAAGAAACTTGACGATTATTTCGGATTAGAACTCGTTAAAAGAGAAGTAAGAAGACCTTTAGTTATCACAGGTACAGAAGGTAAATTCGACGTTATCGCTAAAGTACACGGCGGCGGAACAACAGGACAGGCCGGCGCTTTAAGACACGGCATCTCAAGAGCTCTCATTCAGTCTGACGCAGAACTCAGACCTATCTTAAAGAAGGCTGGTTTCTTAACAAGAGACCCAAGAATGAAGGAAAGAAAGAAGTACGGCTTAAAGAAAGCGAGAAGAGCTTCCCAGTTCTCAAAGAGATAATTTCCCGGATCTTATCGAAATTATCCGGATGCTGCTTTTGCGGTATCCCTGCTATAACAGCTGAAACGAGGTGAAATAAATGAAAAAAGGTATCCATCCAGACTATAAAGTATGCAAAGTAACATGCATGTGTGGAAATACATTTGAAACAAAATCAACAAAAGACGAAATCAGAGTTGAAGTATGTTCAGAATGCCACCCATTCTTTACAGGCACACAGAAGTTTGTAACACGTGGTGGACGTATTGAAAAGTTCAAGAAAAAGTTCAATATGGAATAATACAGCACATATCAAAACCGGTGAGAAAAACTCACCGGTTTTTTTATTTCCTTATTTGCAAAGCCCCTCCAAGAAAAGAGGCATTAATTTTCCGGAATATTGGCACAGCGAATAATTGCCGCTGGAAATACACCAGTCATACATGATCCCTCTTTCAAAGGTAGCATAGGATCTTGTTATGTCATTTACAGAAAGTTCGTCCTTAAATATCCCCTGGTCATGACCTTCCATAGTTATCTGGCGGAGCATCCTGTAGTATGTTCTGTTTGGATTCAGCAGATCCTTTTCTCCCCCAACGCTCATTTGAGCTGAAAACAGCCTGCTGAGAAGCTCTACAGGCACAGTATTTTCGATCATCAGGAA
>JAFXHN010000118.1 GCA_017536365.1 Bacillota bacterium
AAATTCCCTAACATAGCAAAAGACTACTACACAAAGAAGTGCAGAGATATAGATATAATCAAGCTCAACGGTTCTATCGAGCTGGCTCCTATCCTCAACCTCTCCGATGTTATAGTTGATATCGTGGAGAGCGGAAATACTTTAAAGGCAAACAACCTTGAGCCTTTTGAAACCATAGTGGGCATCAGTGCCAGACTCATATCAAACAAAGCCAGCTTTAAATTCAAAACCAAGGAAATAGAGGCTATAAAAGCAGGCCTTGCAGCTCTGGTGGAGGTGAAGTAATGATACAGATATTCAAATACGGCGAAGTTGACAACTCAGAAATATTTGCACGAGTGGAACCTGCTGTAAACGTAGAAGACATAGTTACTTCCATAATCGAAGATGTAAAAAAGAATAAGGATGCTGCTCTTAAAGCCTACTGTAAAAAGTTTGACGGAGCAGACATAGATGATCTGGAAGTATCCGAACAGGAAATACAGGAAGCTTTTAACGCAGTGGATCCTGAGTTTCTGGATATCCTCAGAGAAGCGGCTGTTAATATAAGTGAATTCCATAAAAAACAGGTGAGAAACAACTTCGTGCTTACAAGAAAAGACGGTGTGGTCATGGGTCAAAGAGTCCTTCCTATAGAAAAAGCCGGGCTTTATGTTCCGGGAGGCACAGCAGCCTACCCTTCCACAGTTCTCATGGACAGTATCCCGGCTAAGATCGCCGGATGCAGCGAGATCGTTATTGTAACACCTCCGGGAAAAGACGGAAAGATCAATCCTGTGATCCTGGCGGCTGCTAAAATAGCGGGAGTTGACCGTATATTTAAAGTAGGCGGAGCTCAGGCTGTTGCAGCTCTTGCTTACGGAACAGAAACAATACCTAAAGTTGACAAAATAGTAGGCCCGGGAAATGCTTTTGTAGCGGAAGCTAAAAAGCAGGTTTTCGGAAGGGTGTCTATAGATATGATCGCCGGCCCAAGTGAAATACTTGTGGTTGCAGATGAAACCTGCAACCCCGCTTATCTTGCCGCAGACCTCCTTTCTCAGGCTGAGCACGATAAGCTGGCCAGCGCCGTCCTCGTGACAAACAGCATGGAACTGGCAGAAAAAGTAAGAGATGAACTTGAAATACAGATCCCGCTCCTGCCAAGAAAAGATATAGCCAGAGAATCCATCGACAAGAACGGAAAGATCATCGTTGCGGATGATCTTATGCAGGCAATAGATATCTCAAATGAGATAGCACCTGAACATTTGGAATTATGCATGGATGATCCTTTCGAATATCTTGACAACGTAAAACATGCCGGCTCTATATTCATGGGCAAATACTGCCCGGAAGCCCTGGGAGACTATTTCTCCGGAGCAAATCACACTCTCCCTACCAGCGGGACAGCAAGATTTTCCAGTCCCCTTTCAGTGGATGATTTCGTGAAAAAATCTCAATTCACATATTACACAAAAAAAGCCTTGAGAAAGGATGCGGAAAAAATAGCTTACTTTGCGGAAAAAGAAGGCCTCTCCGCTCACGCTCGCAGCGCTCTTATAAGATATGAAGGAGAAGACCATGAGTAAGTTTTTGATCAGCAAATACCATGAACTGGAAGCATACACCCCGGGCGAACAACCTAAGGATATGGAGACTTTCATCAAACTCAACACCAACGAGTCCCCCTTTTCTCCATCTCCGGGTGTTGTTTCCGCTCTTACAAATGAAGAGATCAACAAGCTTCGTCTTTACTGCGACCCGGACTGCACACTTCTCAGAAAAAAAATGGCGGAACTTTTTGATGTAACTCCGGATAATATCTTTCTGTCAAACGGTTCCGATGATATACTTAATTTCATATTCATGATATTCTGCGGCGATGAAGTAAAAGCTGCTTTTCCTGAGATCAGTTACGGGTTCTACAAGGTTTACGCTCAGCTTCATAACGTTGACAGCTATAAAGTACCTCTTCGCGAGGACTTTTCAATAGATCACAAGGACTTCTGCGGTCTTAACCGCACTATAATCATCGCAAATCCAAATGCCCCTACCGGCATAGCTCTTACCCTGGATCAGATAGAAGAGATCCTTCAGTCCAACCCAAACGATCTCGTGGTAATTGACGAAGCATATGTGGATTTCGGTGCAGACTCCGCCGTAAAGCTTACAAAAGAATATTCAAATCTTTTGGTCGTCCAGACCTTCTCCAAATCCAGAAGTATGGCCGGTGCCAGACTGGGCTTTGCCATCGGAGCTAAAGAAATAATCGATGATCTTAATACCATAAAGTATTCCACCAATCCGTACAATATCAACAGGCTGACTCAGGCCGCTGCCTGCGCCGCCGTAGATGAGAACGAATACTATATGGAAAAATGCCGGGTCATCATGGAAAACAGAGCTTTCACCGTTAAAAAGCTTGAATCCTTGGGATTCACAGTTATTCCGTCTAAAGCCAACTTTATATTCGTAAAAAGTGATAAAATAGACGGAGAAGAACTTTACCTTAAGTTAAAAGAAAGAAAAATTTTGATCAGACATTTTACTGCTGAAAAGATCGCTCAATATAACCGAGTAACGATAGGCACGCTGGAACAGATGAAGACTTTTATAAAAGCAGTTGAAGAAATTCTCAGTGAGGTATGATTATGAGAACAACCACGTTAGAAAGAAATACAGCTGAAACTAAAATAAAGCTTACTCTGAACATCGACGGAAAAGGAGTTTCCAAGATCGACACGAAATGCGGCTTTCTGGATCACATGCTTACCCTTTTCGCGAAGCACGGCAGATTCGATCTGGATCTGATCTGTGATGGAGATGTCTATGTAGATTATCATCACACTGTAGAAGATGTGGGGATCTGCTTAGGAAAAGCCTTTGCTGACTGCATAGGAGATAAAAAGGGCATCGAAAGATACGGCGACATCACTCTTCCTATGGATGAGACTCTTATGATCTGCGCCATCGATATTTCAGGCAGAGACTTCCTTGGTTACGATGTTGATATCCCTGCACAGAAAGTTGGAGACTTCGATACGGAACTGGCTGAAGAATTCATGCTTGGTTTTGTAAGAAATGCAGGCATCACTCTTCACTTCAAACAGCTTGCAGGAAGAAATTCACACCACATAATAGAGGGTATGTTCAAAGCCTTCGGCAGAGCTATGAAAAAAGCCGTTGCCATCAATAAAGATTATCAGGATGAGATCCCTTCCACAAAAGGCGTTCTCTAAAATATATATCTGAGAGGACTAATGTATGATAGCAATAATAGATTACGGAGTAGGAAACATCTTTTCCCTGTACAGTTCCTTTAAATTTATAGGTGCTGATGCAGTCCTTACCTCCGACAGAGACACTATAATAAAAAGCGATAAAATAATCCTTCCCGGAGTAGGCGCTTTCGCGGATGCGGCTCAAAAGCTGAGAGAAACAGGTCTTGGAGATCTTGTATGCGAAGAAGCCGCAAAGGGCAAACCTCTTCTGGGTATCTGCCTGGGTATGCAGATGCTCCTGGAAAAAAGCTATGAATACGGCGAACACGAAGGTCTCGGCCTCATCAAGGGAAGCATCAAACCAATAGAACCTGACATACCAAAGGGCTACAAGATACCTCATATCGGATGGAATGCACTTCATTTTCCTAAAGATAAGCCGGTAAGCCCTATATTTAAGAATATCAGCGAAAACGACTTTGTTTACTTCGTTCATTCTTACTACGGTACTGACTGTGCTGCTTCCACTATTGCAACTACAGAATACGGTGCTGAACTGACTGCGGCCGTTGCAGATAAAAATGTTTACGGTGTTCAGTTCCACCCGGAAAAAAGCGGCGAAGTAGGACTCAATATCCTTCGCGCATTCTGTGACCTGTAGAAAGGAGGCTCCCAATGATAACGAAAAGAATAATACCTTGTCTGGATGTAAAAAACGGCCGTGTAGTAAAGGGCGTAAATTTCATGGGGCTCTCTGATGTATCCTCCCCTATCCAGCTGGCGGATTACTACAGCAAAAACGGAGCAGATGAACTGGTGTTTTACGACATAACCGCATCTTACGAAGAACGCGCTATTTTTACTGACATATTAAAAGAAGTGGCTTCCACTATATTCATTCCTCTTACAGTAGGAGGAGGTATAAACACCCTTGAGGACTTCGACAGAGTTCTTAAATGCGGAGCCGATAAAGTCTCCGTAAACTCCGGCGCCATCAAAAATCCTGACCTGATCGCTCAGGCCGCTCAAAAATACGGAGATCAATGCGTGGTCCTTTCCGTAGATGTCAAACGAGTGGACGGCAAATTCTGCGTTTTTGCTAAAGGCGGTCGTGAGAATACCGGACTTGATGCAATAGAATGGATAAAAAGAGGCGAACAAAACGGAGCCGGAGAGATCGTTGTAAACAGCATCGATACGGACGGTGTTAAAAAAGGTTTTGATATCGAGCTTCTCAAACTGGTCAACGAAGCTGTCAACGTGCCGGTCATTGCTTCCGGCGGTGCAGGCAGCGCTCAGGACTTCATAGATCTTTTCAAAGAGATCCCTGATATTGATGCGGGATTAGCTGCTTCTGTCTTCCACTTTGGTGAAGTCCTGATCCCGGAACTTAAAAAGGAATTAAGAGATAATAATATAAATGTGAGGATATAACTATGGTAAATATAGATGATCTGAAATTTGATGATAAAGGCCTTATACCTGCGATAGTTGTTGACGCAGACTCCGGAAAAGTCCTTACCCTGGCATATATGAATAAGGAAAGTCTGGAGATCAGTCTTAAAGAAAAAAAGACCTGCTTCTGGTCCCGCTCCCGTCAGGAGCTTTGGAGAAAAGGCGAAACTTCCGGACATTATCAGCATATAGAAAGCATCACAGCCGACTGCGACCGCGATGCTCTTACAGTAAAAGTTCATAAAGACGGCCCTGCCTGCCATCTTGGTACAGATTCCTGCTTTATGTATCCTCTTCTCGGGGAAGCTTCCGGCGCAGACGAAAAAGGTTTTGATCCTAAAGACCTTTACAAGCTTCTGGAAGGCAGAAAAGCAGAAATGCCTGAAGGCTCCTACACATCATATCTTTTCGAAAAAGGTATGGATAAGATCCTGAAAAAAGTGGGAGAAGAATGCACAGAGGTCATTATAGCTGCTAAAGGAAATGACAAGCCGGAAACCATCTATGAGATAGCTGATCTGATGTATCACGTTATGGTAATGATGGTGGAAATGGGTATTAGCGTAGAAGAGATAATGGATGAACTGGCTTCAAGACATATTATAGATCACAAAGTAAAACAGGAAAAAATGAAATGATTCTTTTCTTAAACTGAAAAGTAAATAGCAGGAGACCGCCGGATCTTACCGACGGTCTTTTGCTGTTTATTATGCCCATATCAGCAGTTTTTCTCCACCGCTCATAACAAATTCCGGAGGCAGGCTCTCCTCCATACCATTGATACTCTTTATCTCCGCTAAAGGTATCCTGTATCTCTTTCCCACATCCCACAATCTGTCATTGTTTTTTGTCATATACATGATCAGTCTTGTGGTGTTGTCGTTTCTGTCCTGAATATTATCATATGTTCCTGCATTTTTAATATATTCAAAGTTTTTGCTTTCAAAACCTTTAACTACCACCATTATATCTGCTGTCACTTCAGCCTGCCTGTCATTTACTTTTTCCCCGCTGACATCTTTTACTACGAAATCTACATTTATATCCATTCCCGGCTTTAATCCCGGAACATCTACAACACCTTTAAACGGCAGCTCCACAGTCATGCTTCTTAAACCCATTCCTTCTTCAGATATGTACATCAGCTCTGACAATACCACGCCTTCCACGGAAAACTTCCCGTTTCCGATCTCCCCTCCTGCGGGTATAGCCTCACCGGAAGCAAAAACTATCCTTTCAATAGTTTCGGAAGGTTTCATCTCCATCTTCTCTCTGACTGATATGTCCGCACTTCCGCTTCCTCCAAACCTCATGATCTTTATTTCTTCCTTTTCAAGATCCAGGATATCTTTGCTGTGGTAGGCATCTTCAACGATATGAAGCTTTCGATCTGTAAAAGTATCCAGTCTTACAGATACTCCTGCTATGATATCAAATATTGTCATATTATCAGACTCATCTCTTTTTGGCACCACTCTAACATCATCCACTCTCATTAGTACATCACTGCCTATAGTCTCCGCTCCTTGCTCCGGTTTTATAAAATGAGTAAATTCGGTCTTCCCGGATAATGCCATAGGCTCCGGCTCGGATTCGTCACTCAAGTACAGGATATCATAGAATAAAACCCCGCTTATTATAGCCTTTTCTGCAGACACCTGCCTGTATGTCTCTGCAACTCTGAAGTCGCTTTTTAAAACACAGGCGATCTCCGGCATCCCATCTTTAAGATGGACCTCATCTTTTACCTCAATATAATCCTTTTTGTGCTCTGCCACATCGGTAAAGTCGATATCTCTCTCCAGCATTTCAACGTTATCGTTTCTGAATCCTCTGAATAGATTTCTTTCTATATCCTGATATTCTCTTACGCTGAAACTTATTACGGTTTTCATCCTCAGTTTTCTTTCATTGATCATAGTCACTTCTAAATGCTCGACTCTGGGAACTATTTCCAGTTCGCCGGTGATCTCTTCTATCTGACCCTCATGTCTGAAAGGTATCCTGGCATTTGCCACCTCTGCCGGAGTATCTCCGGAAGCTGCAGGCGTATAAATCACATCCAGGTAAAGGTCTCCGCCTAATCTCAAAGAGCCCCCGTAGTTTTCTTTTTCCGTCAGCCTTGGATCCACCTTGCATCCGCCTATTCTCGCCACATCCGGTTTTATATCCGGCACCAGGATATCCTCTTCAAAAAAAGCCTGCAGAGGAGGCAGCTCTCTTATATTTGTAAGCCGTATCATATCCCGTAAAACTTCTGCACTCATATATTTTCCCTCTCTTCATATACAGTTTCTCTTTCTATTTATATTTCTCTGCCCATAAAAAAAGAACCGGGATATTTACGATCCCGGTCCGGTGTTTGCTGTCTAATATTTTTTTGCCTATTTATCTGCTTTTTCTCTTTCTACGATCATAGCTGTACCCATACCGCCGCCGATACAAAGTGTAGCTAATCCGTATTTTGAGTTTCTCTTCTTCATTTCATAAATCAGAGTACAGAGGATCCTGCCTCCGGATGCTCCGATAGGATGACCCAATGCGATAGCTCCGCCGTTTACGTTTGTCTTTTCTGAGTCAAATCCCATTTCTCTGGATACCGCTAAAGCCTGTGCAGCAAAAGCTTCGTTTGATTCGATAAGATCTAAATCTTTAACTTCAAGACCTGCTTTTTCGAGAGCTTTCTTTGATGCAGGGATAGGACCTGTACCCATAACTCTTGGATCTACACCTGCAGAAGCAAAGGCTTTGATCTTGCAAAGAGGTTTTAATCCCAGCTGTTTAGCTTTTTCTTCTGACATAAGTACGAATGCAGCAGCACCGTCATTGATACCTGAAGCATTTGCGGCAGTTACTGTTCCGCCTTTTGTAAATGCAGGCTGAAGCGCCGAGATCTTTTCTATGCTTGATCCAAATTTAGGATATTCGTCTGTATCGAATACGATCGGATCTTTTTTCTTCTGAGGAATAGCGATAGGAACGATTTCTTCTCTGAATTTTCCTTCCTTTATAGCTTCTTCTGCTCTTTTCTGTGACTGGATAGCGAGAGCATCCATATCTTCTCTTGAAACGTTCCATTCGATAGCAACGTTTTCTGCTGTGATACCCATATGATGTCCGTAGAATACATCACTGAGACCATCCTTAATCATAAGGTCAACAAATTTTCCGTCACCCATTCTCTGTCCCCATCTTCCTGATGGAACTATGTAAGGGCTCTGGCTCATGCTTTCTGTTCCGCCGGCAACCAGGATGTCTGCATCACCGGATTTGATTATCTGTGCAGCTAAGCTAACTGCTCTTAAACCAGAACCACATACTTTATTTATTGTTAATGCAGGCACTTCGATAGGTAATCCTGCTTTAAGACAAACCTGACGTGCAACGTTCTGTCCAAGACCACCCTGAAGAACGCAGCCGAAGATCAATTCTTCTACCATTTCAGGCTTTAAATCGATTCTCTTTAATGCTTCTTTTACAACGATCTCTCCTAAGCGTGCCGCTGTAATTTCCTTTAAAGCTCCGCCAAAATTTCCTACAGGTGTTCTTACAGCACTCACGATTACTACATCTCGCATCTTGCCCAACTCCTTTCAATCATTACATTGTTAATTTTTTAACTTTCTTTCTGGTTCTATTGTATATCATTTTGGGCTAAATTACAACACTTATTGCGCATTATACAAAAGTTTTTTGACATATGTTTTTTTATTTATGCTTTTTTTATTTCACGAGAGCAGAGATCTGTTTAAACTCTTCTGCTTTTGACCACTGAAGGATATCAAAAAGAATAGATTCATATGTGGTGATGATCGCTCCCGCTGCTCTCATTCTCTCAATGGAAATATCTCTGTCAAAAGCACTTCTTGATGATACGCAATCTGCTGCTACGTATACATTGAATCCTTCTTCCAGCATAGCAAGTACAGTCTGCTGCTCACATACATGAGTCTCTATACCTACCACCACAGCATTAGGTTTTTTCATTTTTCTGATGTATTCAACACATTCTTCATTATCCCAGGCACTGAATGTATTCTTTTCAATGATCTCTGCATACGGATCTGCTTCTTTTATCTCAGGGATAGTTGAACCCAGGCCCTTTGGATACTGTTCGGTAACAACTACAGGCATTCCTAAAATACTGAAGCCTTTGATAAGTCTTGCAGATTTGTCTATAAGGGCTTCTTTTTCATACATTGCAGGAACCAGTTTTTCCTGATAATCGATAGCTATTAAAACACAGTTTTCTCTTGTTAATCTTGATGTTGACATTGTGCTCCTCCTTTTCTTACGGTAAATCTACTGCTAAAACTTATCTTTTAAAACTCTATCTCCCAGCCCTTGAACTCTTCCATCCTTTCATAATCGGATATGTCAAATTTCAGAGGAGAAATAGAGATACAGTTGTCTCGTATCGCCTGTATATCTGATTTTTCATGCTGAGGCAGTCTTATCACTTCTCCGGTATACCAGTAAAACCTGCCTTTGATATTTGCCTTCGCACTGGCGAAATTTTCTATGTACTTAACTTTCCCTAAAGACGTTATCCTTACCCCTTTTATTTCCGAAGCAGGCAGATCCGGTACATTTATATTCAGCATAGTCTCCGTATCCAGACCTTTTTCAAAAACTTTTTTTACCACATTCTTTGCTATCTGCATAGATGGTTCGTAGTTTTCAGGCTCATGGCTGCATATAGACACTGCTATTGCTGGATATCCGCAAAAAATGCCTTCAGCAGCACCGGAAACCGTTCCCGAGTAAAAGCAGTCATCTCCTACGTTTGCACCCATATTGGTCCCTGAAACCACCAGATCCACACCCTTTACAAGCTCCCTTACTCCAAGCTTAACGCAGTCAGCAGGAGTTCCTGTCGCAGACCAGGCTTGCTTTGCATTAGGAAATTCCTCCTCTTTTACCGCAATAGGAATATGCATAGTTATACCGTGACCGCAAGCGCTTTTCTGAATGTCCGGCGCTACAACATAGACCTCCGCCAGCTCAGATAAAGCTTTCACCAAAGTCCTTATCCCCTTTGCATGGATCCCGTCGTCATTAGTTACTAATATTTTTTTCATTCTATCACCCTCTTTATCCTTTTTTCCAGTTTGGATCTTGGTATCCATATCTGGGTCTCACATTTTCTGCATTTTATCCTGAAATCCATCCCCGCTCTGACCACTTCAAACTCTTTATTTCCGCAAGGATGCTGTTTTTTCAGTTCTATCACATCTCCAACCTTTAATTCCATCTGACCCTCTGCTATCATAAAATTCCCATTAGCGGGTTATATTCACATAACGCCGGTACGATACGTGATTCTTCACAGGCATCCATTAAAATAGTCCCCCCGTAAGGTACGATAAGCGCCACTAATATCCATAATATAACTATAAATTTTCCTGCACCCAGTACAGCCCCCGCAGCTCTGTTTAACAAACCCAGAACGGGAATCTTGTTTACGACCTTCAAAACAGAGGCGACGATTTCTACAGCGATTTTGACTATGATAACAACTGCTGCAAAAGATATCACCGTTATGATGACATCCGCTGCCTCAGCAGATGCGATCTTTTGGATCAGCATGTCCAATCTCAGTATATTTACTAAAAAAGACTCCGCGCGGTCCATAAAGCACAATCCCGCTGCCGCCGCGATCACCCAGCTCATAAAACTGGTGAGGCTTCGCAGAAATCCATCTTTCCAGCCATCTACCATACATACCGCCAGAAAGATCACAATCAATATATCGATCCACATTTTTTTACCTGTCTATAATAGAATTGGCTATATCCGCAAATTCCTGTAAGCTCAATGTTTCGGCTCTTCTGCCGGGTTCGATGCCTATCCCTTTAAGGAACTCCGACATCTCTTCTTTCCCCATTCCTTTAAATCCGGTCAAACAATTCAGAAGGGTTTTTCTGCGCTGACTGAAGCCGGCTTTTATCACATCAAAGAATAATTTTTCGTCTTTTAATTCTACAGGCTTTTCCTTACGAATATTCAGCCTCAAAACAGTAGAATCCACCTTTGGTTTCGGTACAAAACATTCCGCCGGCACCTGCACTATCGTGTCTATAGTGCAATAGTACTGAACAGCCGCTGTTATAGCTCCATATACTTTTTTCCCCGGACTTGCGGTAAGCCTGTCCGCCACTTCCTTCTGCATCATTATAGTAATGCTTTCGGCAGGTACATTGCCTTCCAGCAGTTTCATAATGATAGGCGTTGTGATATAATACGGCAGATTTCCTACGATCTTAACGTTTTTTAAAGCTTCATGCTTTTCCTTTGCCTGCCTGCACAGCTCTTCTATATCTGTCTTCAGTATATCTTCATTGATTATTTCCACATTGTCATAATCTTCTACGGTTTTCTGCAGGATAGGGATCAGCTTTTTGTCTATCTCTACAGCAGTTACCAGCCCTGCATGATCTGCACAAGCAACCGTCAGCACGCCTATCCCGGGACCTATTTCAATAACGTGATCTTCTTCCCCGATCTCTGCTCCGTAAACGATATCTTGGATAACGTTATAATCCGTAAGAAAGTTCTGGCCGAGCTTCTTTGAAAACCCCGTCTTATGCTGTGCCATTATTGCTTTTATCCTGCTCTCTGAGTATCTGTTGCTCATATCTTCTCCATTCCCTGATTTAAAATGCTGCCTCTTAAAGCGAGTTTAATGCTTTTTTAAATTCTTCGAGGGTAATTCCGTAATTGTTCAATCTTCTTAAGAAAGTTTTAGTATTTCCATACCCTATCCCCAAAAGCTCTCCTATGCGGTCTCGGCGCCTGGATGCATCTTCTCCTGCGCATAAACCGGCTCCCACCATATCTTCCATTGTAAAAATTTCGGATCTCTCACGAATTTCAGCTCTGGCAGAGGATAAAGCTTTTAATATGTTTTCCGGACTGGCATTTTCCACTCCCACATCGTCCGCTTTTGTTCCGGCTTCTCTGGAAATAAACGCATGCTTCGCATCAGGAAATCTCTGGCTCAGTTTTTTTCTGATATTCTCTCCTGCGTAGTCCGGATCGGTGAATATTATTATCCCGCATCGGTTATATGCTTCTTCTATTCTTTTATATGTTTTTTGAGATATCCCATACCCATGGGTTATTATTATTTCCGCATCCACTGCCTTTTTAACAGCAGCTTCATCATCTTTGCCTTCTACAACTATTACTTCCTTTAACATCTTTCCTCTTACTGCCGTTCGATCTTATTCGTGGTTATCATCCTTGTCTGTTAAATTTTCACCATCTCCGTCTTTAAGCACATAAAGGATCTCCCCGGGCATTACCATCTTAAGCATATCTCTTGCGGTTTTTTCGATATATTCAGGCGTATTGATATATTCCAGCGTCTCCTGCAATTCTTTTTTTTCCGCCTGCATATTTGCGTATTTTTCTTCCACTTCATTTTGCTGTGCTTTCAAATCTATAAAAGAGAAGATTCCTTTTACTACTACAAAAATCAACACCACCACAAATCCTATCATCAGGATCCTGTGAGCTGCATGTTCAAAATTTCGATTCTTTGTAGTATCTTTCAATCTAGCCTTTTTTTCTTTTCTTTCATCAGTTTTTCTACGGTCTGCCATAACAGCCTCCTGTTCTTTTCTGATAAATGTTGTACCGTTAATTATACCACGAAGAATCTATCATCATCAAGACTATAATTGGTTTGCGCTACGGGCAGTTACTTCCTTATTATTGCTCCTGATCCCCATACCCCTGCAAGAAATCCAATTATCATATAAGCTGTGATTTTGCTGCTGCAAAGGTGATCTATCACACCTGCGGTAAACAATGATGCTGTCAAAAAGAACAGCATTTCCAAAAAAACACAAAGCGCACCGGGTTTTATACGGATAAGTAAATATTTTTTTATTATCTTATATAATATTCCTGTCCCACAGCCGGTGATAAGCATTACCGTAAAACTTTTCCACTGCAAACTTATAAACTCTGTAAACAGATACTCTTTCATTTGAATATCTTTCCGATCAAGCTGAGATTTTCTCTGTTTTTCTTGTCAGTATACATAAGGCTTATGATATTCCCTTCAACCGCCACTTTCCCTTCATTCAAATCAAGGCTCTGTACCTTGAGACCTTTACCTTTAACGATGCAGCAGCCTTTTACCGTATATACCTGTATTTGTTCTTCCGTAAAATCTCCCACATCCTCTACTCCGGTAAATACAATGCTTTTTCTGTCGTCTATCAGCACACTGTGTGTCTGTGCTCCCGGGGAAACAGTCTTTTTATCCATGAATAACACCTCCTAAAAAAGCTTATTCATAACCTTGAATAAAATGCCCTTTGTATGCAAGAAAATAGCATTGACTTATCGAATTTATAGTGATATAATGCATCAAACCGTTGAAGAAGAGTGAGTAGGTTTTAACCTTTTTCTCCCAGAGAGCTGCGGATAGTGTGATCGCGGCAGAAAAAATAAGACTGAATGGACTTCTGAGGGCGAACAGAAATTTAAGCACAGCTTTTAAAGTATGAGAGACGGAGCAAGACTCTCCGTGAACAAAGGTCAGCATATGTTCGTATGCGTAAAGAGGGCGAGTCATAAACTCGTCAAGCCGGGTTGCACCGCAGGATAACACATCCTGTCCCAGCAAAATTTTGTTGAGACGGGATTTTTTTATTGTTTCAAATAAAAGATCCTCTCAGCATTACCATATATATAGGAAGAGAAAGGAGAAACAAAAATGAAAGAGATCCCTTACAAAATCTATCTTGAAGAATCGGAGATGCCAAAGGCTTGGTACAATCTTCGTGCAGATATGAAAAACAAACCGGCTCCGCTGCTTGATTCTAAAACACTTAAACCTATCACTGCAGAAGAGCTTTCAAAAGTTTTCTGCGATGAACTGGTAAAACAGGAACTGGATGACACTACACCTTACTTTGACATCCCTCAGGAAATATATGATTTTTATAAAATGTACCGTCCTTCTCCATTGGTAAGGGCATACTGCCTCGAAGAAAGACTTCAGACTCCGGCAAAGATCTATTATAAATTCGAGGGAAACAACACGAGCGGAAGCCATAAACTCAACTCCGCTATTGCCCAGGCATATTATGCTAAAAAACAAGGACTAAAAGGCGTTACCACTGAAACCGGCGCAGGACAATGGGGAACTGCTCTTTCAATGGCCTGCTCATATTTCGAACTTGACTGTAAAGTTTATATGGTAAAAGTGTCTTATGAGCAAAAACCGTTCCGAAGAGAAGTGATGAGGACCTATGGAGCTTCTGTCACACCTTCTCCTTCAATGGATACGGCAGTAGGCAGGAAGATCCTAGCAGAGCATCCGGGAACCTCCGGAAGCCTTGGATGTGCTATCTCAGAAGCAGTAGAAGTTGCTACACAGACCGAAGGATACAGATATGTTTTAGGAAGCGTACTCAATCAAGTTCTTCTTCATCAAACCGTCATAGGTCTTGAAACTAAAACCGCACTAGACAAATACGAAATTAAACCTGATATCATTATCGGCTGTGCCGGCGGCGGATCAAATCTTGGCGGCCTTATATCTCCATTCATGGGCGAAAAGATCCGCGGGGAAGCGGATTACAGGATCATCGGTGTAGAACCTGCATCCTGCCCAAGCTTTACAAGAGGCACATATGCTTACGACTACTGTGATACCGGTATGGTTTGTCCTCTTCAGAAAATGTATACATTAGGCAGCGGCTTTATCCCTGCAGCTACTCATTCCGGCGGCCTTCGTTACCATGGTATGAGCTCGACCCTTTCTCAGCTTTATCACGACGGGCTCATGGATGTAGTAAGCGTTCACCAGACCGAGGTATTTGAAGCGGCACAGAAATTCGCTAAAGTTGAAGGCATACTGCCGGCTCCGGAAAGTTCTCACGCTATCAAAGTTGCTATCGACGAAGCGATGAAATGCAAGGAAACCGGAGAAGAAAAAACGATCGTCTTCGGTCTTACCGGCACAGGATATTTTGATATGATGGCCTACGAAAAATTCAACGATAAAAAAATGCAGGATTATACTCCTTCCGATGAGGAACTTAAAGCTGCTATGAAAAACCTGCCGAAAATCAATTTTTAAAAGACAAGAGATCATGCTTGCCGCATGGTCTCTTTATTTTTCTTTAGTAAAAGAAAGAGCCCACATTACATGGGCCTTTTGCTAGGAAATATTTTTACTTAGTAGATAGTTGTTAATGTTGCCAGGATCACTGCAGCTGCTGCCAAAATAACTACAAATACTATTCCCATTCTTCCATTACCTTTGACTGTGTTTGCGCTCATTTCTTTTTCCTCCTTTTTTCCCTCTCATCGTATAAGTTCTATTTCTTCCTTGCCTAAATAGTACCTCTGATGATAGAAAGAGTAAAACGCGTTATTGTCATATGTCACATGACATTTTGTCCTTGTAAATTTCTGTAAATGCTATGACATCCTCAAAAAATAAAAGAGGGAGGTATCAGATACCTCCCGAATTCACCGTTGTTTGTCTTTTAGAACATTCCTGTTAATGCTGTAAGTACTACTGCAGCTGCTGCTAATAATGTTACTAATGCGAATCCTACTCCACCTTTGCTTGCTACGTTTGTGTTCATGTTATTTCCCTCCGTCTTTCTTTAAAATTTTCCGTTCGTTCTGTTTTGTTTTCTTATCTTATGTTCTGTTTCGTCCCTTCTTAGAACATTGATGTTAAGGATGTGAGTACTACTGATACTGCTGCTAATAATACTGCAAATGCAAATCCTACTCCGCTTGCGCCTTTTTTCATTACGTTTTCGTTCATCATCATATTTCCCTCCGTTTTTTAGATTTTGTT
>JAFXHN010000119.1 GCA_017536365.1 Bacillota bacterium
CAATCTAAAAGCTTATCATCATCTTTAAGCTGATGACATTTCTCATAAATGATTTCCATTGCATTTTGAACAATATCATCTTTTTCATAATCGTCCATTGTCAATGTATACACGAAAGAATTCATCATTATATATATATCCTTGAGCTTAGTTATCAATAGTTTCTGATCCATCTGCTTTCACAAAAAAACTCCCCCAAAAACAATCCTCAAATTAATTCTAAATTTCATAGAAGCATATGTCAACATAAACTGATATTGTATAGTTATAAATGATATATTTTTAGCTATATTTTTTTAAGTTTTGTAATATACTGTATTTTTCTTGAGCTATCTCTTTATTTCTCAAATATATCAAAATTACCTCGAATACTGTCTCCGAGGCAATTTATTAATTGTAAATATTTGGTAATTGATGTATAATCATATCAGGCTACCGCTCGGCGGTCGGTCACTCTCTTTCAAAAGGGGGTGATAAGTATGATTACATATTCTGATCTATTCCAGCTTGGGATACTCATTGTAGGTATAATTACTCTCTGTATTCAAATATACAGAAAATAAAAGCGACCGCCTAATCTAAGAATTAGACGGTCATTCCAAACCATTTAGGACTGACCGCCCTTCCAAAAGCGGTGGCCCTTTTTTTATTCAATTATATACTTTTTATCAAAGGTTCTCAAGCATTATTTCGCAATTGTAAATATCTAGAAATCAGTTTGTGATACAAATACTGAATCATATCAAAATATAAATAACTCTACGATTGAGTATTAAATAATTATATTATTTCGTCATCACGTTTACCTTTATAGAAATATAAAATATGTATACAATCCACAATAAGAATAATACAATTGAGCATTATGACTGATTCCACGATCTGATCTCTACACCAAGCCATACTCCCGAAAAAGAAGCCGGGATACAAAATCAAACTCACGTCTCCAAGATTAAATCCCCAAACATCATACTCGCGATATCTTGGATCATATTTATCTTTTTTCAAAATGTATAATAAAAAGAAAATCTCATCAATTATTATCACAAAGTATAATACAAGTAAAATCGTATACAACTTCGGTCCCGATGCAAAGTTTAATACCAGCAGCAAACAAGCAAGTAAGATCAAAACAATTTTGATTATTCCTATTATCCTGTTTTTAGTTATAAATTTTAATGATTTCCATTTTTCAATCATATACAGCCTCTTAATTCTTCATTTCCCCAATCTAATTCTAAATTTAATAAAAATATATGTCAACATAAAAGCATATTTAATGTATAAAACAGATATATTATTAATTATATTTACTTAAATTTACTCTTAATTCTTATTTTTCTTCAGATAAATCTTTATTTCTCAAATAAATCAATATTATCTCTAAGAATATCTCAGAGGTAATTTATTAATTGTAAATATTTGGAAATTGATGTATGATCATATCAGGCTACCGCTCGGCGGTCGGTCACTCTCTTTCAAAGGGGGGTGATAAGTATGATTACATATTCTGATCTATTCCAGCTTGGGATACTCATTGTAGGTATAATTACTCTCTGTATTCAAATATACAGAAAATAAAAGCGACCGCCTAATCTAAGGATTAGACGGTCTTTACAAGTTCCTTGGACTGACCGCCCTTCCAAAAGCGGTGGCCCATTTCTTTATTTAATTATATTCGTACTCGCAGGAGTTTTGCAAGTATTTTTTATATGGGCGATGGCCCTATTCTATTTCAAGATCTTAAGTGCTCCTGTTGGACAAGCCTGAGCGCACTTGAGACAGTCTGCGCAGCCTTTAACGGCTTCTGAATTGTTGAATTCAGGCTTGATAGCTGTTTCAAATCCTCTGCTCACCAGATCAATAAGACCCTTTCCAACCACTTCATCACATACGCGCACGCACTGACCGCAGAGTATACATTTACCCTGATCTCTTTCTATTGCAACAAGGCGAGTTTCTGTGTAATCAGGATGAACCTTGCCTTTCATACGGTTGACTTTTGAAGGATCCAGTTCATAGAGGTTTGCGCACTTGATGAGTTTGCAGTCATTGTAATCATGACATCCGCAGTCAAGACATCTCTGAGCTTCTTTAACAGCCTGCTCTTCGCTGAATCCTAAGTTGATAGCTTCAAAATCTTTGATACGGTCTTCAGGTTCCCTAACAGGCATTACTGCACGAGCTTCTTTTTCAAACTGGTCGTAGTATCCTTCAGGAAGCTGTTTAACAGAGAAGAATGGTTCCTGGAACGGTACATCAAGTCCGTTGAGATACATATCAACTACAGTTGCACATCGGTAAGCTTCTCCTACTGCAGATACAGCAATGGAAGCACCTTTGTTCGTAGCGTCGCCGATACCGAAAACGCCTTCTTCAGAAGTTCTGAAGCTCTTTTCATCAGCAGAGATTATACCCTTCTTGTTAAGTTTAAGGCTTTCAAAACCTGCAACATTAGCCATCTGACCAATAGCTCCGATAACACTTGTTACAGGAAGGATCTCGAATTTACCTTCAACAGGCACTGGGCTTCTTCTTCCGCTGGCATCAGGTTCACCAAGTTCCATTACCTGAAGCTTCAGCTCTTTCACCTTACCGTTTTCACCGATTATTTCAGCCGGACTTGAGAGGAATTTGAAGATAACTCCTTCTTCCTTTGACTCTTCTATTTCTATCTTTTCTGCCGGCATTTCATTTTCTGTTCTTCTGTATACGATATATACTTCTTTAGCTCCGAGACGGATCGCAGTACGGCATGCGTCCATAGCAGTGTTTCCGCCGCCTATTACAGCCACCTTGTCGCCGATATCAGGCTTTTCGCCTAAAGCCACCTGTCTGAGCATATCTATACCGCACATAACTCCATCCAGTTCTTCTCCCGGGCAGCCTATAGGCATGCTCTTCCATGCGCCGAAAGCGAGGATGACAGCATCGTAACTGTTTTTGAATTCTTCAAAAGAAACATCTCTGCCAATTCTGAATTCGTTTTTCATTTCGATGCCAAGGGATGCGATCTCAGCGATCTCTTTATCTAGAATGCTCTTTGGAAGACGATATTCAGGGATGCCGTAACGGAGCATTCCGCCCATCTTCGGCATGGTTTCAACTACAGTTACTTTATGGCCTGCGCGTGCAAGATGATATGCCGCGGAAAGACCTCCCGGTCCTCCTCCAACGATACCAACTGTTTTTCCTGTAGGAGCTGCTTTTTCAGGTACATAGCCGCCCTCTGCCATTATCCTGTCTGCAGCATAATGCTTAAGGTAGGCAATTGAAACAGCTTCATCAACATTCTTACGTCTGCATTCTGTTTCGCAAGGATGCGGACAAACACGTCCTATAGAAGCAGGAAGAGGAAGCTTCTGTTTCATAACTTTTACAGCTTCAAGGAAATCTCCGGCTGCAATAGCCTGTACATATGCCTGAACATTAACTCCTGCAGGACATGTCATGGCGCATGGACCTCTGCAGTCTCCTTCATGGTCACTCATGAGGAGCTCTATCGCTGTTTTTCTTGTTCTTACTACACGTTCTGATTCTGTGTTTATTACCTGACCATCAGCCGCGATCGTAGAGCAGGCTCTGAGAAGCTTTGGGCTTCCTTCCGCTTCTACAACACAAAGGCTGCAGCCTCCGTAATGTTTGAGTTCGTCATTGTGACAAAGGTTCGGGATATGGATCCCGTTTTCCTGTGCGATCTGAAGGAGAGTCTGACCTTTGACGCCTGAACATACTTTACCGTTGATAGTTACATTTATCTTTTCCATGTCTTTCCCCTCCTTTCCTATTCTACAGTTATTGCTCCGAATTTGCAGGAGCTTACGCACTGTTTACATTTGATGCATGCTGTCTGATCTATAGTATGAGGCTGTTTAACGCTTCCGTCTATGCAGCCCACCGGACATTTCTTAGCGCAAAGAGTACATCCAACACACTTGTCTTTATCGATAGAAATATTGAGCAGTGATGAACACTCATGAGCAGGACATTTCTTTTCTTTTATATGAGCTTCGTACTCATTTCTAAAGTATCTGATAGTTGTAAGTACAGGGTTTGGAGCTGTCTGTCCAAGACCGCAGAGAGCGCCGTCTTTGATGGATACGCAAAGTTCTTCCAGAAGCTCGATGTCTCCTTCCTGGCCTTCACCTTCGCAGATGCGGTCTAAGATCTCCATCATACGAGTTGTGCCTATCCTGCAAGGTACGCACTTTCCGCAGGATTCTTTAGCTGTGAAATTGAGGAAGAATCTTGCGATATTTACCATACAGGTGGTATCGTCCATAACTACCATACCGCCGGAACCCATGATAGCTCCTGTAGCGGAAAGTGCTTTATACTCGATAGGTGTATCTATGAGATGTGCAGGGATACATCCGCCTGACGGACCGCCCATCTGAACAGCCTTGTATTCACGGCCGTCTTTTATGCCTCCGGCAATACCGAAGATAACATCTCTTAATGTATATCCCATAGGAACTTCCACAAGTCCTCCTCTTACTACTTTGCCTGTAAGAGCGAATACTTTTGTTCCCTTTGAATTTTCTGTTCCCATTGCGGCGAAGGCTTTGCCGCCGTTTCTAATGATCCATGCAACGTTGGCAAAGGTCTCAACGTTGTTGATGTTTGAAGGCTCGTTGAGGTAACCGCTCTGAGCCGGAAATGGAGGCTTGAGTCGAGGCATACCGCGCTTACCCTCCATTGATTCTATGAGAGCGGTCTCTTCGCCGCACACAAACGCTCCCGCGCCGATCTTTATAGAAAGCTTGCAGGAGAAACCTGTTCCTAATATATTCTCGCCTAATAATCCTCTGTTTTCAGCCTGAACTATAGCCGCATTGAGATGTTCTACAGCCAGCGGATATTCCGCACGGATATAAACGAACATATCTGTTGCGCCTATAGCATAAGCACCTATAAGCATACCTTCTATAAGAGCATGAGGATCTGATTCTATGACCGCTCTGTCCATAAATGCGCCGGGGTCACCTTCGTCCGCATTGCAGATGATATGCTTCTGTGTCCCCTCTGCCTTACGCGCAGCATCCCACTTGAACCATGTAGGGAATCCCGCGCCGCCTCTGCCTGCAAGACCGGAAGTCTTTATTTCTTCGATAACTTCTTCCGGACTCATTTTCAGAGCCTTGTCCAGAGCTTTATATCCATCATGTTTGATGTAATCATCTATACTTGTAGGATCTATGATACCACAGTTTCTGAGAGCAACACGTGTCTGCTTGCTGAGGAAGCTTGCATCATCTTCCTGAATGAAGAGATGTTCCACTCCGGAGAAATCCTTCTTACGAACAGCTTCAACGATATCGTGAGCATCCTTTTCCTTTACTTTTACAAGCCTGTGAAGAAGCTCGTCTCCATCATAAATATCTACGATAGGTTCAAGATAACACATACCGATACATCCTGTTTTATGTACA
>JAFXHN010000120.1 GCA_017536365.1 Bacillota bacterium
CCGCCAGGTCGAAGACTGGATCAACAACTACCCCAGAGAAATTCACGGATTCAGAAGCGCGAATTCTGTGTTCGCTGAAGGCGTCGCCATGCTAATTTGAAATTATTTGTGAATTTTTGCAATTTAGTCTTGACTTTTTCGGTTTTTTTTACTATTTTTACAGTTCTCTGAGCGCCCTTTCGACATTGGCATAAGTCTCTTCCATAGTGCCTGAATTGTCGATAACTGTGCATTCTCTGCCCAGTCTTTCCTCACGAGACATCTGATTATTCATCCTATCTATGACTTCCTGTCTTGTAGCTCCGTCTCTTGCCATGACACGGCCTATCCTAACTTCATCATCCGCATCCACGATCCAAAGCCTGTCCACTATGGAGTCATACCCTGCTTCTATAAGTGTTGCCGCATCAAGAACAGTAATATCTGTTTCTGAAGCCTCTATCTGCCGGTTAATTTCTTCTCCTATCCTGTTGCTCATTATATAGTTAAGCTTCCAAAGAGATGTCTTGTCTGCAAATACCAGTCTGCCCAGCTTCTTTCTATCCAAATTTCCATCAGGAAGTATATATTCCTCACCAAATACTTCTTTAATCTCCGCCAAAGCCTCACTGCCCGGCTCCACCACCTGTCTTGATATCAGATCCGCATCAACTATTGTGATACCTTTTTGTATCAGATACTTTGATACGGTAGATTTCCCGCTGCCTATACCTCCTGTAAGTCCGATCAACATTTTATTGTCCTCCTATTTCACATCATACCAGTTGCTTCCGCTGTCCATTCCCACTTCAAGAGGTACCGACAAGCTTTCAGCCTCCATCATGTTTCTTCTGAGCAGTTCTTTTACTGCTTCCACTTCATCATTATGAGCATTTATGATCAGTTCATCGTGGACCTGAAGGATAAGCTTAGACTTATATCCCTTGTCTCTTAATTCGTTGAACACCTTGATCATAGCTATCTTTATAATATCCGCTGCACTGCCCTGAATAGGAGAATTCATAGCCAAACGCTCTCCAGCCTGTCTTTGCATGAAATTTGATGCCTTTATCTCTTTAATATCTCTTCTTCTGCCTTTTATAGTCGAAACATAACCCTTTTCTTTGCAATGTTCTATGGTTTCATCCAGGTATGCTTTTACAGCACTGTATTTTATGAAGTAATCTTTTATATATTTCTCTGCTTCTCTTCTTGTAATATTAAGGTTCTCAGAAAGTCCGAATCCGCTCATGCCATAGATGACGCCAAAATTTACTGCCTTTGCGTTGCTTCTCTGAATAGGCGTTACTTCATTCTCAGGAACTTCAAATACTTTTGACGCTGTTGAAGTATGAATGTCAGCTCCATTCCTGAAAGCCTCTATAAGCCCTTCGTCATTTGAAATATGCGCAAGCACTCTCAGTTCTATCTGCGAATAATCTGCATCCACAAGAACACAGTTTTCTTCTGCGATAAACACTTTTCTAAGTGTTCTTCCCAGCGCCTGTCTCACAGGGATATTCTGAAGATTAGGCTCTGTACAGCTTATCCTTCCTGTGGCAGTTCCGGTCTGCTGGAAATGAGCTCTTATCTTTCCATCATCGAGGCTTATAAGAGGCAAAAGACCTTCCACGTATGTGCTCTTCAGTTTTGTAAAAGTCCTGTACTGCAGCACAAGTCCCGCTATTTCATAGTCGTCTGTCAGCTTTTCCAGAACATCAACATTTGTGGAATAACCTGTTTTTGTTTTCTTGCCCCCCGGAAGTCCAAGCTTTTCAAACAAGATCACACCCAGCTGCTTAGGAGAATTGATATTAAACTCTTCCCCTGCCAGTTCATGGATCCTTTCTTTCATACCTTCAAGCTCCGAATCAAGAGTCTTTCCGATCTCCACCAGAACTTCCTTGTCCACTGAGAAGCCGTATTTTTCCATATCCGCAAAAATCTCGATGAGAGGGAGCTCTATGTCATAATACACTTCTTCCATCTCCAGATCCTTGATGGTTTTCGCCTGCACAGGCTCTATCATCCTGCACAGATCAATACATTTAAGTCCGTATTCCGCATACTTTTTATCTCCGCCTCCAAACAAATCAGTCTGGGAATTGGTTTTATAAAAATCTTTCTCATCTTCATGATCCTTACCGGTATAAATTACAGACAATGATTTGTATCCGAAATCATTCTTCTGCGGCTCAATGACATACTGAGCTATGCCGGTGTCAAATGCTGTAGTATATTTGTATCCCTGAGGCAGGATTTCCATAAGCATATAATAGTCATCCTTAAGAAGATGTCCTTTAAAGCTTATGCTCTTGTCTGCCATCACATCAAATGCTTTTACGATGTCTGTTTTATCTGTAAGGTAATACATCTTCTCTTTTACTAAAATACACGCTCCGTAAATGTCCGGTTTGCCCACATGATCCGGATTTCCGAAAACCTTGATATATACCGAACTCTTTTCATCGAGCATGTTTTCAAATTCAGTATCAAGTCCGTACAGTATCTCAATATTTTCTTCTCCTAAGCTGCTTTCTTCCAAAGCCGCCTCTGCAGCCTGCTCACCTGCGGCATTTCCGCCCTCTGCTTTTCCAATCCAGGTCTTATCCAGTTTGGTTATAAGGCTGAAGAGTTCCATTTCCCTGTATAGCTTGATTATTTCATCTTTATCCGGTGCATCGATCTTGAACTCGTCAAAATTCATTTCATAAGGCACATTCGTATTTATCTCAGCAAGCCTTCTGCTCATAACTGCCAAAGCCGCGTTTTCTTCCACCTTCTGCCTAAGCTTAGGCTTTGATATCTGATCAGTGTTTTTGAGAAGGTTATCCACTGTTCCAAACTGTTCAAGTAATGCTATACCTGTCTTTTCTCCTATGCCCGGTATCCCCGGTATATTGTCTGAGGTATCTCCCATAAGGCCTTTAAGGTCTATGAACTGCTGAGGTGTAAGATGATATCTTTCCATCATCTTTTCTTCGTCATAAAGGTCAAAGTCCGTAGTACCTTTTTTGGTTATTATTATCTTTGTTTTGTCTGAAGCAAGCTGGAGAGCATCCTTGTCACCTGTGATAACATAGGGTTCCAGCCCTGCTTCTTCCCCTCTTTTTACCGCCGTGCCTATAAGGTCATCCGCTTCAAAACCTTCCAGTTCTATGATCTTTATATCCATAGCCCTCAGAACATTTTTTATCAAAGGGAACTGCTGCAGCAATTCATACGGGGTCTTTCTTCTTCCGGCTTTATATTCACTGTATTCCAAATGCCTGAAAGTTGGCGCTTTCAGGTCAAAGGCAACAGCCATATATTCAGGATCGTATTCCTCCATCACTTTGTTAAGCATATTTATGAATCCGTAAACTGCATTTGTATAAAGACCGCTCTTTGTTGAAAGAGGCGGTAATGCGTAATAGGCTCTGTTTATGAGACTGTTTCCGTCTATTGCGATCAGTCTTTTATTGCTCATGGTTCCCTCCAAAAAAAGAACCTGCATACCATGACCGGATATGCAGGAATCTGTAAGTTCTGTTATATTACATCTTTAAGGGTAATTCCTCCGGTGTATAAAGCTTTGCCTATAACACAGCCGTAAATACCCATTTCATCAAGTTTCTTTACATCCGCTGCAGATGATATGCCGCCTGATGCAATAAGATTTGATTTGATCCTTTTATTCATATTGTCGATTTCTTCAAAGTTAGGACCTGCCATCATTCCGTCTTTTGAAATATCTGTGTATACTACAGTTTTTAGACCGTATGTTTCCAGTTCCATAGCAAGATCAGCCGCTGTAACATCTGTGAGTTCTGTCCAGCCCTTAACAGCAACATAACCGTTTTTGGCATCAAGAGAAACTGCTATTTTTTCTCCGAACATCTGTATAGCTTCTTTAAGGAAGCCTTTATTTGAAAGTGCGCTTGTTCCCAAAATAACTCTGGTCACTCCTGCTTCGACCATTTCTTCAACGTACTTCATGTCTCTGACACCGCCGCCGAACTGAATAGGAACGTTAACAGCCTGGATCATATCCATTATAAGCTTTTTGTTCACCGCTTCTCCCATAAGCGCTCCGTCAAGGTCTATAATATGAAGATTCTTTGCACCCTGTTCTACCCAATTTATTGCCATTTTAACAGGATCGTCTCCATAGGTTTCAAGCTTCGCAAAATCACCTTGAGAAAGTCTTACACACTTACCGTTTTTAATATCGATTGCGGGAAAAATATTCACACTCTCATCTCCTTATTTCCAAATTAACTACTCTCAGATATATACGTGTTCATATATTATATATCCTGCCAAAAACAAAAATCAATACCTTTTTAGGAATATACTCCCTCGCCTTAATTTATTTATTATTTCCCTTCTTGCGTTTATCCTGTACCTGACTTATACTTTTCACATAATAAAACTTTGAGTGTCAGGAGAAAATTATGTTAGATTATCATATACATACAAGTCTGTCAGATGACAGCGAAACACCATATTATGAAATGCTGGATCAAGCCTGCAGACTTGGTCTTAAAGAGATCGCCATTACTGATCATCATGATCCGGACTATAACGATCCCGACTACCCTTTCCAGCTGGATTTCGACAAGTACCATATGATGCTGGAATCTGCAATTATGGATTACCATAAGAAGATAAATGTTAAAAGAGGGTTGGAACTTGGCATTCAGAAGACATGTCTGGACAAATGCACAGCCTGCGCCAAGGCTTATCCATATGATTTCATAATCGGGTCTTTCCATATGTCCTGCGGTCTTACAATAGATATGCCGGAATTCTACGAAGGCAGGAGCGGTCTTGAAATACAGGAAAGTTTCTATAAATACATGCTGGAATGTCTTAAAGAATATAACGATTACAGTGTTATAGGTCATATAAACATAGTAGACCGTTATCAGCACCTGTTCAGACCGGGAGAACCTCTTAATCCGCCGGAAGTAATGGAGATCATAAGAGCTATTTTGGAAGTTGTTATCTACAACGGAAAAGGGATAGAATTCAACACATCTTCTTTCAGATACAAGACACCTATAACCGTGCCTTCACCTGAAATACTTAAAGCTTACAAAGAGCTGGGCGGAGAGATAATAACCTTGGGTTCTGATGCTCACAGTCCTGACTATATCGCGTATAACTTTAAATATGCCATAGACATGCTTGAATCCTTAGGATTCAAATACGTTTCTTCATTTAAAGAAATGAAGCCTGAGTTTATAAAGATCTCTCATTTATAGGAAATAAAAAATACCCCAAAATACCGTCTAGCCGTTAATTCACGCCCTATCATATGATAGGTGGGTGCCCTGTTCTTGTCCTCTGGCTTCCGCTGATCTGATGCGGCCTGTCATAATACAAGAAACGATTTTAGAGCTCCCTTATGCGAAGTGTAGGTTGAATTAAAAA
>JAFXHN010000121.1 GCA_017536365.1 Bacillota bacterium
GCAAATAGGAAGGAGGTCAGTAACGTGGAAGATATGGCTGTTTTGCAGACAATCGAAAACAACCGAGAAATTATCTGGGATTCGGATAGTGAATTTCTGTTTGAATATCAGAAAGCCATGTTGCTGGCTCTTAAGGAACTGGGGACTTTGGATGAAATGCAGTACCGATATGCGGAAGCAGCATTAAAAGAACAACTCCGCAGAATCGTCAAAAAGAAACTTTCATGCAATACTGTAACCGGAGGTGATGCAAATGATTAAAGTAGCAAGTTATTGTCGAGTATCTACCGACAAGGACGACCAGGCAAATTCTTTTGAATCTCAGCAGAGATATTTTAAAGAATATATTGATCGACAGCCGGACTGGGAGTTATATGAGATTTACGCAGATAAAGGTATCACCGGTACTTCCACCAAGAAGCGTGTGAAATTCAATCAGATGATTAACGATGCCCACATGGGAAAGTTCAATATTATTATCACCAAAGAAGTCAGCCGTTTTTCTAGAAATATCTTAGATACCATTTCTTACACTCGTGAACTGAAAGCCTTAGGTGTTTATGTGATTTTCTTGAATGATGGAATTGCAACATCTGATGCAGACGCAGAATTAAAACTTTCCATCATGGGTTCTCTTGCACAGGAGGAAAGTCGTAAAACTTCTGCCCGTGTGAAATGGGGACAGGCTCGCCGTATGGAGCAAGGAGTTGTCTTCGGTCGTTCTATGCTTGGGTATGATGTGAAGGATGGGAAAATGACTATCAATCCGGAAGGTGCTGAAATCGTAAAACGTATCTTTCACAAATATGGAAACGAGAAAAAAGGTACTTCTGTCATTGCAAGAGAACTCCGTGAGGCTGGCTATAAAAGCTATACAGGCAACACCAAATGGAGCAACACTCATATTATCAAGATTCTAAAGAATGAAAAATATGTGGGTGATTTGGTGCAGAAGAAAACCATCACGCCAGATTATCTGACCCATGCCAAGAAATATAATCACGGAGAAGAGGATTTAATTATTATCGAAAATCACCACGAACCGATTATTGACCGTGATCTTTGGAATCTGGTACAAGAAGAACTGGCGAAGCGCAATCTTAATGGCAATTATGGGAAAGGACATTCTAACCGTTATGTATTTTCCGGCAAGATTAAATGTGGTGAATGTGGAGCCAGTTTTGTGTCCCGTCAACGCAAACGTAAGGATGGTTCCACCTACAAACGTTGGGGGTGCATCACGGCTGCAAATGAAGGGCGAGTGCACCGAGATTCGAGGGGAAATGAGGTTGGGTGTGACATTGGCAGACAGATACGAGATGAACTTGCCATGGATATGCTGAAACAGTCTTTGAGAACCATTCAGATGGATAAGAAATGGATTATTAATAATGTAGTGTCTATCGCTATGGATGCTATTTCCAACTGCGAAAACGATAATTTTGATTCGGAAGAAAAATTACAGTACGAGATGGAACAGATTATAGATAAGAAGCAGAACGTACTGGATTCTTTCTTTTCTAAGAATATTACGAAGGAGGATATGCGAATGATGAATGAACGCTACGACAAACAGATAGGTGAATTACAGGAACGACTACAGGCGGTCAAAGCTCGAGAACAAATTCACTATGAAACAGGCTCTTTAAAAAATGATGTGCGAAAACAGGTGACGAATATGGTATCGGGTCTTACAGAGAGCGAAATCTTCTGTAAAAATGTATTAGACCACATGGTTGTTTATCCGGACCAGCGAGTAGAAGTGAAATTGAACTTACTTCCGCAGAAGTGGATTTTCGTTCTCCAGAAACTATCTGAATTGAACCATCCAAGTGACCACAGGAATCTGTCTGAGACAGGTTCCCAGAGTCAAGGGGTGTGCAATAACAACCCCTCATTACCTACATCCGTTAATGTAGCAGTAACTTCGTCGCAGGGAGAGGAGTAACGCTGTGAAAGATATCTGTTAGCGGCGCCAAGTTCTCCGTCAGGGCCTCCGAGCTGAGTGATTATGACTTTGGCAAGAGCCGGATTTGGCCTTGCGATTTTTACCGGATATTGAAGTCGTTTTTCATAAGTCCACATAGATCAAACCTCCTATTTCTGATAATGCCATGGCCATGGACCTTCGACCCAAGTCCAGCAGGCGGTATCCATGCTGTCATAAGGAGTAAGAGGACCGTAGTTTTCGGTGTGACGAGTCATTGCATCTTTTCGGATTTTCTTATACTGATGATAAAGTTCCAGGGCCTGTTTGTCATGAGGATGTGTATTTAAAAATAAATTGAGGTCATTAATACCGAAGCTGGCAAGAGTGATGTGGTTCATAAGTTTCTGTTTGCTGTCCATCATTTCACTCTCCTTCCTAGGAACGGTTTATCAAGTGAGGGGAATATGGTCCCCCTGCATAAGGCGGTAGGCAGATCGTAAGGATCTTCAAATGGCTGCATCGGCACATATGCCATTGTCAGTGCAAAATTCATATAATGATCTTCCTTTCAAATAATTGTTGACAGGACTCGTAATACAGAATCCTACTTTTAAGCTATGAAAAATTATAAAAAATGTTAAAAAGATTTAAAAAAACACTTGACTTTATCGCTTTAGCAGACTAAAATGCAATATGTAGATAATAAATATGCGCAGGCTGCGCAAAATTATGGAGGGACAAAATGAAAAAGTTTATAGCACTTTTACTCGTTGCAGTAATGACTCTTACAATGTTTACTGCATGCGGATCAACAGATGACGGCGGCGAAGCTGCAACAGATGCAACAGTATTCAAAATGGGATTTGACGCTGAATATCCACCATATTCATATATGGCAGATGACGGCACATATACAGGCTTTGACATCGAAATGGCTCAGGCTGTATGTAAAGAACTCGGATGGGAAATCGAACTTATTCCTATCGACTGGGATGCTAAAGATGCTGAATTAAATTCAGGCGCTATCGACTGTATCTGGAGCGGATTCACCATCAACGGAAGAGAAGATGACTATGCATGGTCAGTTCCTTACGTAGATAACAGCCAGGTCATCCTTACAAAAGGTGATTCAGGGATCGCTACACCTGCTGACCTCGCAGGCAAAAAAGTAGGCGTTCAGATCGGAACATCAGCTCTCGAATTATTACAGGAAGGCGGAAAGTGTGCTGATCTCGCTGCTACATTCGGCGAACTCCTCACATTCAACAGCTACAACACAGCATTCGTAGAACTCGAAGCTGGTTCAGTTGATGCAGTTGCTATCGATATCGGTGTTGCTAAGTATCAGGTTAATTCAAGAGATGAAGGCGCATACGTGATCCTTGACGAAGCTATCGCAACAGAACAGTACGGTGTTGGTTTCAGAGTAGCAGACACAGATTTAAGAGACCAGATCCAGAATGCTATGCTTAAGCTCGTTGTTGACGGAACATATGCTGAATTAGCTGAAAAATATGAACTCACAGATTTCATCTGCCTCCAGGCAGGAACAACTGAAAATGCTGTTGATGCTATCGAAGAAGAACCTGCAGCAGAATAATTAATTGCTATCCATACAGAGGATATAAGGAATAAGAGAAGAAATAGATCATAATTTTAAAAACGTTTATGGGCTACCCTTTTCAGAGTAGCCCATAATTCTATGGAGGAAGGATCATATGACTTTTGCTACCATGTTGGAGCAAATGAGCACAGGTATGCTGAGAACTGTAGGGATATTTGTCCTTACACTTATTTTCTCTATGCCGTTAGGTATGCTTGTGGCATTTGCCCGAATGTCAAAAAATCGTATAATTAAAAACATTGCCAGGATATATATTTCAGTATTGAGAGGAACTCCTCTTATGCTGCAGCTTTTGGTAGTATATTTTGCACCTTTCTACATTTGGGGTGCCAATATCGGCGGATACAGGTTTGCCGCTGTAATAATTGGCTTTGCGTTGAACTATGCTGCGTATTTTGCGGAAATATACAGAGGCGGCATAGAATCTATCCCAAAAGGCCAATATGAAGCGGCGGCTGTGCTGGGCTACACTAAATCTCAGACGTTTATGAGGATAGTTCTCCCTCAAGTGGCGAAAAATATCATGCCTGCTGTTACAAATGAAGTAATCACACTGGTAAAAGACACTTCTCTTGCCTTTACTCTGGCTTATCAGGAAGTTTTCACTATAGGAAAACAGATCGCGGCTGCACAGACAAGCTTTATGCCGTTTGTTATTGCCGGTGTATTCTATTACATAGCAAATGCGGTGGTTGCTTTTGTAATGGAAATATTTGAAAAGAAAATGAATTACTACCGATAGGAGGAGATCGGATGAAGATTTTAGAGATAAATAACTGCAAAAAACAGTTTGGCGATCTTGAAGTACTGAAAGATATCTCTCTGTCGGTGGAACAGGGACAGGTCATTTCTATCATCGGCCCTTCAGGTTCGGGGAAATCCACTCTTTTGAGATGTGCGACTCTGCTTGAGACCATGGATGGCGGAGACCTTATATATCTTGGACAGTATGCTGCCAAAGATGACGGAAACGGGACTGCGGTATATGCTTCAGATCAGGAACTTAAACAGATAAGGATGAATTTCGGGCTTGTGTTCCAGAATTTTAATCTGTTCCCGCATTATTCCGTATTAAAAAATATAATGGAAGCGCCGGTACTGGTGCAAAAGAGAGACAAGGCTGAAGTTAAGGCTGAGGCAATGGAGCTTTTGAGAAAAATGGGGCTTGAGGACAAAGCGGATGCGTATCCGTATCAGCTTTCCGGAGGGCAGCAGCAGAGAGTTTCCATAGCAAGAGCTCTTGCTATGAAACCGAATATCCTGTTTTTTGACGAGCCTACATCTGCACTGGACCCTGAACTAACAGGTGAAATACTGAAAGTAATCAGAGATCTGGCGGCAGAAAAAATGACTATGGTCATCGTTACTCACGAAATGGCATTTGCTCGTGATGTGTCAGATCATATCATTTTTATGGATGGCGGCGTTATAGTTGAACAGGGAGATCCGCAGCAGATCATAAACGATCCTAAGGAAGAAAGAACAAAAGCTTTTTTAAGCAGATTTTAAAATTTGGGCGCACTGTAAGGTGCGCCTGTTTTCGGGTAACAAGATGAAGATAAAGTATGTAAAAGCAAATCCTACAGAGAATAAAACCTTATTGGTGCAGAGCGATGTACCAAGAAGCCTGCAGCCTTCGATCGCGGGAGCTATGCTGTCCGCAGATACCGATGCGGAGCAGGTGGGATTTTTTGAGAAACCTTCTGATCATCAGGCCGCTGTGAGGCTTCAAATGATGGGCGGAGAATTTGCGGGAATGCATCTATTTCCGCTGCTGCTGAAATGGCTCAGGAAGCGGGGATAAAGCCCGGGGAGCGTAAAGATATACTGCTTGAAGTTTCCGGAGCGAAAGGCATCGTGAAATGTACTGTGCAATATGACGGTGCGGTTTATACCGGGACTGTAGATATGCCTTTGCCGAATAAGTTTGAAAAAAAGACCCTTGAATACAAAGGAAGGATATACGAGGTAAATGTGGTGTTTTTACCGGGGATAACCCATGTCATCTTTGATAAAGAGGTGCCGGGGAAAAACAACGCGGTTTTTATGGAAGAGGCTGTAAAGGAATGGAGCAGGCTTTTTGAAGCAGAGGCAGTGGGACTTATCGGATTTGATGAAGATACCTATACCATAACTCCTCTTGTTTATGTGAAGTCTACAGACAGTTTATACTGGGAAAGAGGATGCGGCACCGGGACTGCTGCAGCAGGAGTATATATGTCCTATAAATACAGGCAGAGCGTTGATATTCCTGTAAAACAGCCCGGAGGGATAATTATTGCCAAAACTGAATTTGAAGAAAATTCGTTAAGAAATTTAAAAATAACCGGAAAAGTATTTTTCGAACACGAAGGATATTTAGAAGTTTAGAGGATAAATAAAAAAGGTTCAGACTATTTAAAGTCTGAACCCTTTTTGTTTGTATATTTAATTTAAGAAAGAGGAAACTTGTTAATTACTGTTGACGGCTTCGCCTAAGATAACATCGATCTCAAAAAGATCTCCGTGTCTGTATACCGTTAGGGTAACGGCATCTCCGGCTTTGTAATTATCTCTTTGATTGTTCAGCTCAGATATAGTAGTTACCTTTGTGCCGTTGAGAGCAGTGATCACGTCTCCCTGTTGAATACCTGCATTATATGCGCCGGAATCCGGTTCGATATATCTGACATACACGCCCTGCGGGAGGGCATATAAAAGAGCTACCTGCGGTGAAATATTTTCTCCGGATATGCCTATGACCGGTCTTCCTGAAACATAGCCGTTGTTGATGAGTTCCTCAATCACAGGGACAGCATCGTTTATAGGTATCGCGAATCCCAATCCCTCTGTATACGTCGAACTGATTTTTGCAGAAGTAACGCCTACTACAAGACCCGCCTGGTTTACCAGAGGACCGCCGGAGTTGCCGGGGTTTACCGCGGCATCGGTCTGAACGTAGTGCATTATTCTTCCCTCAACCTCAATTTCTCTACCTAAAGCTGACACTATACCCTGTGTTGTTGAGCCGGATAGGGTTTCCCCGAGGGGGTTTCCTATTACTAGGACGGTTTCACCCTGTACTAACTCATCGGAATTTCCGATTTCTGCCGCACTTAAATTATTGGCGTTTATTTTCACGACAGCCAGATCTGTTCGTTCATCCTGCCCTATAAGGCTGGCATCGTATTCTTGACCGTCGGAAAAAGTGACTTTTATGGCCTGAGCACCGTTTATTACGTGCTGATTGGTAACTATATATCCATCTTCAGAAAAGACTATTCCGGAACCGCTTCCTTCGCCGGAATATGTGGCGGTAGTTATGCCCACTACCGAAGGAAGGACTTTTTGTATTATCTCAGGTGTGGAGAGGAGCTCTCCTGCTGAGGCGGATACGGAAGTGGTCTGAGAGCTTATTTGATTTACTTTGTATTCTCCGTTGGCTGATGAAGGAAGGAATCCCATAGCTGCCAGATATGCGGCGCAGCTTGCAACGGAGACCAGTGCTGTTAATATGATAAGTCCTATTACCATCAAGATCTTCTTGCCTTTGCTTGGGCTTGGACTGTGCGAAGCGTTGTTACCGTAAATATTGTGGATACGGCTTTCTTTGGAAGGATCATAATTGCTGTACAATTTATCCACGTCCTTTCTATACTTACGTTTAACTCTTTGTTGTGATTATAGGATAACCGTATATTATGGAGAAAATGTGACAAATAAAAGAAGTGTTTGCGAAGTATACCCCTATAATATATAATTTATGGGAAAGGAGAATGCATATGGGAAATAAAATACTCGTGTTTTTAAATGAAACGCCTGAAGTTAAGATCGCTGTGACTGTATTGATAATCGCGGCAGTGGCGGTGATAATAGGACTCCTTTTGAGAAGCACCAGGCTTTGGTACTGGAAGACAGATAAAATAATAGATTCTATAGATGAGATGGGAAACAGGATAGACAGCATCGAAAAGGGTATGGACAGCATAAAGATCAGTACCGAACGCCTTATAGAAGAAAGCAGACTTACTAACGAGGCGCTTTTTGCCATACAGGAAAGAACTTTAATGATGCTTGAGGCAAAAGAGGAAGATGCAGCCGAAGAAGCGGCGGCGCTTATTGAAGAGATATCTCCTGCAGAGCCTTTGGAAACAGAAGTCGGAGAAGAGATCAAAGAGCAGGTGGAGGATCTGGAAAGATCGCTGCAGGAACTTAAGAAACAGAAGGAACAGCTGGAAGCAGATATAAATGCAAGGATCAGAGATTAGAGGCAGTTTTTATGAAATACCCCGGAGAAATATATGAAGAAAGTGAACGGAAGATTCTGAAAGAATGTGTTCACACACGGAATAAGCATATTGAGCTTGAAGAAAGATATGAAAAACTGGTCAGCAGAAGGGCCTCTAAAATAGATCTGTCCGCTCTTGAAAAGGCATTGAGAAAAAAAGACGTCATTGAGGAAGAAGCTAAACAGGCGGAAGAAACCGAATCCTATGAGACTTTTCGGGTTGAGAATACAGAAGCAGATACTGAAAAAGCAGCCTGTGAGCATAAGCAGGAAGAGACGGATATCCTGATCACTGAAAGCGAGCCTGAAGTGAGTGAAGAACCTAAATCCGGCGAGGAGCCTGTTTCAGAAAAAGAGGCTACTTTTGAAGAGATCCTGGAACTTCAGAAAAAGATCAAATCAAGGATGGAGGCCCAGAGGAACGAGGATTTTTATAAACTATTTTTTGATGATGAAAAAGCGACAGAAAACGAGCAGTACCTGATGTATAATGAGCCGGTACTGACAAAATACGTCTCTGAGGGACCGGAAGTGGAGATTGAAGACCAGGAGATCGTTTCTGTTGAAGTCGATGAAATAATACTTCCTGAAAAAGACGGTATAGGGATCGTATTTGCTGTGCCTATAGAAAACAAAGATGCCGAAAACGAAAAAAAGGAAGTAAGCATCAAAAAAAGTGCTATGGGTATAGTTATGGCTGTTGCAGTGCTTATTATAGGAGCGCTGCTGATATATTCTATGTGGCCTGCAGGCATTTGATCCTTGGGGGTCGGCGTACAGGCTATTTCGTGCGGGCGTAGTTCATCGGTAGAACACGAGCTTCCCAAGCTTGAAAGGTGGGTTCGACTCCCATCGCCCGCTCCATTATAGCAGAACAGAGTTGATATGAAGCAACAGATTTACATTGATTGGAGGATACTGCACAGCAATGGACATGGAACTGAAAAGGATGAATAAAAACGAGCTCATTAATAAAGTGAAGGCTCTTACTAAGGAAATAGAAGATCTTAAGGAGCAGCTGGAGGCGGCTGAAGGTAAACTAAACAGCAGGGCGATAGAACTTCAGGAAGCAGGATCCATAGCGGAAGCATCTCTTAAGTTAAACGGAGTTTTTGATGCTGTACAGGGTGCTGCGGAGCAGTATCTTGAAAATATAAAAAATCTCAGCGGACAGCAGGATCGCATTTGTGAGCAGAGAGAAAAAGAAAGCAGAGAAAAAGCAATAAGACTTATGGAGGAAACCGCGGATAAGTGCAGCAGACTTGAAAAAGAAACAAAAGAAAAATGTGAAAAAATGGTTTTGCTGGCAAAAGAGGAAACGGAGACATACTGGGAGCTTCTTTCTAAGAAAATGGAGAATTTCTATAATGAACATATAGGCCTTAAAGAGCTTATAAACTTTTCCTTACCCGGAGCTGATGCCGGAAACGGGGACAAAAATGAATAAAAAAGAAGGCTGCAAAATTATTTTTTGCAGCCTAAACTTTTTTAAACAAAACCTTGCAAACTTCAGCAGAATGTGCTATATTGTATGAGCGTAAAGAAAACAGCATATGCGGAAGTGGCTCAGGGGTAGAGCATCGCCTTGCCAAGGCGAGGGTCGCGAGTTCGAATCTCGTCTTCCGCTCCAAAAAAACTGCAGTCATTATGACTGCAGTTTTTTACGTTATATTTAATTCATGCTTCTATATCAGCAAGTCTATAGCCGACGCCCACTTCCGTAAGTACATATTTTGGAGCGCCCGGATTTACTTCGATTTTTCTTCTTATATTGGCCATATTTACTCGGAGGAGCTGCTGACTGTTTTTGTCTGAAGGCATATTCCATATACTGTTGATGATGAATTCATATGTAAGAACTCTGCCTACATATTTAGCAAGTATGGCAAGAAGTTTGTATTCAATCTGAGTAAGGTGTATTTCCTTCCCTTCCACGATCACCTGTCTTGCGTTGAAGTCGATCCTGAGGTCTCCCGTAATAAAATCTTCCTGTCCGCCAAGATCTTTTGTAAGAACTTTGTGACTATGTCTAAGCGCGGTCCTTATTCTTGCCATAAGCTCTGATGAGCCGAAAGGCTTTGTGATATAATCGTCTGCACCCATATCAAGAGCTTTTACTTTTTCTCCTTCGAAAGACCTTGCGGAAATAACGATTATAGGGATCGAAGAGGTTTCTCTAACTTTTCTTATGACTTCCAGCCCGTCAATATCAGGAAGACCAAGATCCAAGAGGATAACGTCAGGAACATGAGAGCTTATTAGGGAAAGAGCTTCTGTCCCGTTTTTTGCGCTGATGGTTTTATACCCATTAGTGCTTAGAAAAGTAGTTATGAAATTTCTTATGGCTTTTTCATCTTCAATGATAAGTACTGTAGTCTTGTTATTGCTCATTTTTATTCTCCTCCAAAATCATTTGTCAAGTATTCTTCTAAAGGCAGAGAAAAACTGAAAGAGCTTCCTTTGCCGGGTTCGCTGTCTATCCATATTTCTCCGGAATGGGCATGTATGATGGTCCTGCAGGTCGGCAGGCCTATGCCGAAACCTCTGTTTGAATCTAAAGGGATGTCCTTACTGCGAGACTCGCCGTATTCGAAGATGTATTCAAGGTCCTCTTCAGAGATGCCTTTCCCGTTATCAATGACTTGGAAAATAGCATTTTCTGGATCAGAGGAAAGCTTTAATACTATTTTCGTGCTGTTTCCGGAATGCTTTGCCGCATTGTCCAGAAGATTAAGCAGCACCTGTTCTATCAATGTCGCATCCATAGGGACTATCAGGACTTCTTCCGGGACTTCAACCGAAAGCTTTTGTGAAATCCTGTGGAACCGAAATGTGATACTGCATTTGCAATGATCTCTTCCGCTACCTCCGGGGTTTTGCTGACTTTCATATTGTCTTCGCTTATATGTGTTACAGAGAGGAGGTTTTCCACCATTCGTATGAGCCATTGAGATTCGTTACTGATGTCATTTAAAAGTTTTAACTTGGTTTCATCGGAGAGCATATCTCCGCCTTCTATAATTGCTGCTGAAGCTCCTTTGATGCTTGTAAGAGGGGTACGCAAGTCATGAGAGATGGCCCTGAGAAGATTGTTTTTCATTTTCTCCTGCTCAGCTTTTCTTTCGATAAGTCTTTGCTCTTCATAAGAATGCTGGAGCTCGAGAGCCATTTCTTCCGCAGCTTCTTTCTGTTTTTTATAACTGGAGGTAAGCATACTTGTGATGATGGAAGTAGCAAGCATTACCGCAAAAGTTATAGGATAACCTGACAGGATAAAATTGAATTTAAAATATGGGGCTGTAAAAATAAAGTTAGTGGAAAGCACCCCTAATAAAGAAGCGATAACGCCCCAAAAGTATCCGTTGGTAATCCTCGATACTATGAGCACCGTAAGCATATATACTACAACGATAATATCTATTGCCTGACCGACCGATTTGAGGATATAAGCAAAGGCTGAGGCCAAAGCGAACACCAGAACTGTCTTGCCCAGGTCTTTTAAAGTGTTATTCATACGTTTTTTCTCCCTCTATAGTAGTATTATACTCATATAATTATTAATAGGGTATAAATTTTTCGGTCAAATTGCTATAATATCAATTATTTTTTTTTAAATCAAATTTTTCAAAAAATATTATTGCAGATAAAAAAATAAAACGTTTACAAAACTATAGAAAGGCTATATAATATGTTCATATATGTTTAACTTAGACTAAGGAAGTCGGGCAAAAACGTGTAAACAAAAATTAAATGGAGGGACAATTATGAAGAAAAAGATCAGCTTATTATTAGTTGTGGTTCTCGCAATGTCAACATTCATGCTTGCAGCATGCGGCGGCGGCGAAGAAGGCGGAGCTGCTGACAGCCAGACAATCAGAATGGCAACAGGAGGAACATCAGGAACATACTATGCATTTGGCGGCGTAGTAGGAACAGAACTTGCAAACGCAGTAGAAGGAACAACATTTGACGTTCAGTCAACAGGCGCTTCTCTTGCAAATATTCGTCTTGTAGCAGGCGGAGAAGTTGACATGGCTATCGTACAGAACGACGTTATGGACTATGCTTATAACGGAACAAACCTTTTCGAAGGCGAAGCCATTACAGGTTTCTCTTCAATGGCAGCTTGCTATGCTGAAGTTTGTCAGCTCGTAGTAGCTGCAGATTCAGGAATCGATTCAGTTGCTGACTTAGCAGGCAAAAACGTATCTATCGGAGATGCTGGTTCCGGCGTTGAATTCAATGCTAGACAGATCCTCGAAGCTTACGGATTAACAACAGATGATATCAAAGTTCAGAACCTCGGATTTGGAGATTCAGCTGACGCTGTAAAAGACGGAAAGATCGATGCATTCTTCTGCACAGCAGGAGCTCCTACAACAGCTGTTATGGAACTTTCAACAACAAAAGGAATCAAAGTTATCGACATCACAGGCGCTGAAGCTGAAAAGCTTATTGCTGATTATCCATTCTACACATCATATGTAATTCCTGCAGGAACATATTCAGGACAGGATGCAGATGTAACAACAGTTGCAGTAAAAGCTACATACATCGTAAGCAATGATATGAGCGAAGATTTAGTTTACAGCCTTACAAAAGCACTCTTCGAAAGCAAAGATGCTATCACAGCAGGACATGCTAAAGGTGCTGAATTAGATACAACTTATGCTGTAGAAGGCGTTTCAGTTCCA
>JAFXHN010000122.1 GCA_017536365.1 Bacillota bacterium
GACATAGAACGTGTAGGAGACCATGCTGAAAACATAGCGGAGTATGCGCAGAATATGAAGAGAGACAGCATAGTTTTCTCTGACATGGCTAAAGAAGAGCTTGTGGTAATGAATGGTAAAGTAATGCAGAATTATGACTGGGCTATAGAAGCGATCCAGACAGGCAATAAGTTGCTGCATGAAAAAATAACAGCATATGAAGAACAGGTCGACGCTATGGAACTTGAACTGAGAGACATGCATATACTTAGACTTTCCAGAAATGAATGCAGGATGGAAAGCGGAGTTATATTCCTTGATATCATAAGCAATCTGGAAAGAGTATCTGATCATGCTATGAACCTGGTAGAATATGTTCAGGAAAATGAATAGAGTAGGATAGCCTTTATTATTGACAAAAGGAGAAAAAATGAGATTAAACAAATATATCGCATCTGCAGGCGTTTGCTCAAGAAGAAAAGCGGACGAGCTTATAGATGCAGGAAAAGTTAAAGTCAACGGTCTTGAAGTTATGGAATTCGGGCTGCAGGTAAATGAGGGCGATGTTGTAGAAGTCGATGGAAAGGTGATCAAGCTTTCAACCAAACCGCCTATGTACATCATGCTTAATAAACCTACAGGATTCGTTACAACAGCCAGCGATGATGCGGGAAGACCTACAGTTTTTGATCTTTTGGATGATATAGACGAAAGACTGTTTCCTGTAGGAAGGCTTGACTACAATACATCAGGGCTTTTGATCCTTACAAACGACGGGGATTTTTCAAACCTTATGATGCATCCGAAGAACAAGGTGTACAAGACCTATCTTGTAAAGGTAAAGGGCATCCTGAGTCATTACAAAGCTAATATTTTGAGAAGCGGAGTCATTATCGACGGTGTAAAAACCGCCCCTGCTATAGTTGAGCTTATCAAACAGGGGAACAATTCCACCGTACTTGAGATAAAGATCCATGAAGGCAGAAACCGTCAAATCAGAAAAATGTGCGAAGCTCTTGGACATCCTGTTTTGGAACTTCACAGAGCAGCTATCGGGGATCTTACTTTAGGACATCTCAAAATAGGCCACTACAAGAAGATCAACCCTTCTGACATACAGGCCCTTATAAACAAGGCTACAAAACCGGAAAAGAAAGCTAAGCCTGCTGGAGGCAGAGCAAGAGATAAGAGGTGAGGGTAAAATGACTGGTTTCATTATGGTCATATTCCTGATAATAAATCTCGCAGGATTTATCCTTTGTTTTAAAGACAAGAGGGCAGCTGTAAAAGGTAAATGGAGAGTTCCGGAAAAAACTTTTTTCCTCTTAGGGATATTTTGGGGAGCCATAGGTATATATGCTTCTATGCTCCTGTTTAGGCATAAAACAAAGCATTGGTACTTCAAACTGGGGATGCCGGTGCTGGCAGTAGTGAATATAATAACATTATATAAAGTATTAGAATTGGTTGGAGGATTTACGATATGAAACTTGGTATGGTAGGATTGCCGAATGTAGGCAAAAGTACTCTTTTTAATGCAATAACAAAAGCGGGAGCGCAGGCGGAAAACTATCCGTTCTGTACTATCGAGCCTAACGTTGGTGTGGTTCAGGTACCTGATGAAAGACTGAAGGTCCTCCACGAAATGTATAATTCAAAAAGAACTATTTACACAACAATAGAGTTCTATGATATCGCAGGTCTTGTAAAAGGTGCATCAAAGGGAGAAGGTCTCGGAAACCAGTTCCTGTCACATATCAGAGAAGTAGAAGCTATCGTTCATGTTGTAAGATGTTTCGAAGACGAAAATGTAGTTCATGTAGACGGTAAGATCGGTCCTCTTAAAGACATTGAAACAATAAATCTTGAGCTTATCATTTCTGACCTTGAACTGGTGGAAAGAAGGATACAGAAAACTACAAAGAACCTCAAAGGAGACAAGGGCCTTCAGGCAGAACTTGACATTTTAAATAAGGTAAAGGAAACATTGGAACAGGGACTTTCAGCAAGAACAATGGAGCTTACAGATGAAGAAAGAGCATTTGTTAAATCATTATGCCTCCTATCATTTAAGCCTGTTATATATGCTGCAAACGTTTCTGAAGAAGAAGCATCCGGAGAGATCGAAAATCCTCTCGTAAACGAAGTTAAGGAATTTGCTGCAACAGAGAATTCAGAAGTTGCTGTTATCTGCGCAAAACTGGAAGCAGAACTTACAGAGCTTGATGAAGAAGAAAAAGAAGTGTTCCTGGAAGAGCTGGGCATCACAGAATCCGGTCTGGACAAGCTTATAAAGGCGTCCTACAGCTTACTGGATCTCATCTCATTCCTGACAGCAGGGGAACCAGAAGTAAGAGCATGGACTATCAAAAAAGGAACTAAAGCTCCGGGAGCGGCAGGAAAGATCCACTCAGACTTTGAAAGAGGATTTATCAGAGCAGAAACTGTTGCTTATGATGATCTTATTGAATGCGGAAGCATCGCAGCGGCTAAAGAAAAAGGCCTTGTTAGATCAGAAGGAAAAGAATAC
>JAFXHN010000123.1 GCA_017536365.1 Bacillota bacterium
ATCCGGTTGCGTCGGTCCGGGGCGTAAAATTCTGAGTTGTGCCAGTTTCAACACTGATAATCTCATCAATGACGTCCAACATTGGCGAATCCGCGCCATAGACATACGGATTGATCATCATAAATATCACTGCAGTGATACATGCCGCAGAAATAAGGTCATATCTTCTGTGAGTCCTTTCAGCCAGCATATGAAAAGCAATCATAGTCACAGCTCTCATAACAGATATGGAAAATGATGCAAGCAGGGCGCAGGCTGCCAGCATTGCTGCCGAAATGCAGACTGCGGCAAGGCTCTTCCTTCGTTTCCCCATAATCCCATTCGCCGCTCCATATATTATCCCTACATGAAGCCCGGAAACGCTTAATATATGAGCCGTGCCGTTTTCCCGGAAGCTGTCATAGACCTCTTCAGGCATCCTCGATCTGTCTCCGAAGAGCATTCCGGAAAACAGCCCTGCAGAACCTTCCCTAACTTCATCCATCCTTCTGCAGAAATCGCTTTTAAAAATCGAGACTCGATTTATCAATACTCCTTTTAACGGATCAGGATCCATACCGATAACAGAAATATTTTCGAAGCTGCATTCTCCTGTAAGATATATCCCCTCCGTTCTCAGGTACTGTCTGTAATCGAACATTCCGGGATTATCAGAAGTATCCGGACATCTAATCTCTCCACGGATCACAGCCTGCCTTCCCGGCAGTTCGTAAATGCTGTCCTGAGTTTTGCCGAAGACGTTATACAATATCTTTCCGTCTGTTTCACTGTCCAGCAGCATTCGGAAATGTTCCTCAGAAACATAAACAACTTCAGCTATCCTTCCCTCTATCTGCTCTTTTCCAGAAGCTTCCAGTTTTAATGCAGCCTCTGTTTTTTTGTGATCGAATTCCAGTCCCATCATATCCGCAGCACCGATAAAAACCATCATCAGCACCGCCATCCATACAGATATCCTTCTCATTATCCTCTCCCCAAAAAACATTAAAAGCAGAAGGCCGTCTGTTAACCTTCTGCTTCGATCTCTGTTAAAAATATCCTATTCCGGTATTGCCCTGTGAGCAAGTCCTATAACAACTTCATTTAAATGAAGAAGTCCTGCACTCATAAAGATACATACGCTTAAGTGTTCACCCGCTCTGCAGATCCCGATTTTGCCTCCTCCGTTAAGTCCGTTTACCTTTGAAGAAATCTGCATTATAGCTTCTCTTGCAGCCCCTGCTATAGCCCCGTCATGAATATGGCTTTCCTGAGTAACATTGCATTTTCTTGATGCTATGATAGCTCTTTCTATAACGATATGGATAGTATCGTTGATATTTCCTCCTACATCTACTGCTGCTGCTTTCAAACCTTTTTCATTCATCCTTGAGATCAATGCCTCTTCCGCCTGACGGGAAGATGTAAGTGCCAGCTGAATAGCCGCTCTTGCCACATCTATACTGTCGTACATATTTCCTACCTCTCTTCATAATTCTTTTTACCTATGCATTTTACCTTACGAGCCTGCATAATGGTAATATATATCATATTATACTATACTTTTTAAAAAATCATAGCCAAAATAATTAATTGTGTTATAATCGTTTAAGGAAGTTACTGTTTCTTCCATATATAATAATAAATACAGCAATATAAGGGATAGAGGTGATAATTTTGTCTGACAAAAATTATGATGATTACAGAGCCTCAGCGGATACAAGAAAAGCATCCAGATCTGCTCGCCACGCAAAAGGCAGGACCACAACAGTGTCTGCCGACGATGTGAACAGCGTATCAGGTCCTTCCACCGCAAAACGTTCTCAATCACCAAAGAATAATAAAGGAAAGAAAAAGAAAGGGCCAAAACGTATACTCAAGTATATACTTTTAGGAATTTTGGGACTTTTCGTAGCAGGCGCAATTGCAGTGACCGTAATGGTCCTCTCAGTTGTTGCGGGAGCAGAGGATATAGATCCTAACAACATTTATTCCATACTCTCAGAGAATTCTGTAATGTATGACTGCAACGGAACAGCCATAGAAAACGTTATGGATTCCGAACTAAGGACCAATCTTGAATACAGCGAAATGCCAAAACAACTCATAGATGCTTTCGTTGCTATAGAAGATAAGACCTTCTGGGAGCACAACGGATTCAACTTTGTCAGGATCGCAGGCGCTATAGTGGAGGGCATCACCACAGGTGAAAGCATTTCCGGCACCAGCACCATCACTCAGCAGCTGGCAAGAAACGTATTCCTGCCTGACAGCAAGAGTGTCCGAAGTATGACCAGAAAGATCGAGGAAGCGTATTACACAGTTATCCTTGAAAGAAACCTTACAAAAGAACAGATCATCGAAGCTTACCTCAATACCATTTACCTTGGTTTTAACACCTACGGTGTGGAAGCAGCTTCACAGACATATTTCGGTAAAAGCGCAAGCCAGCTTAATCTGGCAGAATGCTCTGCACTGGCAACTATACCAAAGAACCCTACAAAGAATGCGCTTATCAAGAGATACTACACCGAAGAGATCGATGCAAGCAACTCAAACATCATTGCTACGCAGGGCGAATACACTCTCGTTTACAACGATGCATTTAAACCAAGACAGAACTACGTTCTTAAATTCATGGTGGAACAGGGATACGCAACCCAGGAAGAAGCTGACGCAGCATATGCTTACAATATGATGGATTCTCTCAATCCTCCATTGAACCTTACAAGTTCCACAACAGCTTCCAGCTACTTCACTGACTTCGCCAAGGATGAAACAGTAGAGATCCTTATGAATGAACTGGGTCTGACAGAAGCCGAGGCTGAAACTAAAATGTATACAGGCGGTCTTTCTATCTACACATCAATGAACCCGACCGTTCAGAATGCTATAGAAGCAGCTTACAATGAAAGCAGCAGATTCCCTGTAGCAACAGGCTTCCGTAAAGACTCTGCAGGAAACGCACTCAATTCAGACGGTTCCATCATGCTTTACAACTACAGCAATTTCTTTGACGGAAACGGAGATTTCGTACTCTATGCAGGACAGTACGGCTATGATGCATCAGGAAATCTTTATCTGTACAAAAACAACAGACTTAACTTCTACAACACAAAATCAAACGGTGAAGTTGTAGACATCACTATCAACTTCAAACCGATGTATATGTATAAGGATTCAAAGCTCCACATCACAAGCGGCGGAGTTATAAGCGTAGATCCTGCATACAAAACTTTTGATGCTGACAGAAACCTTGTGATCCAGAAAGAATTCCTCGACAGCAACCCAAATGTCTTTGTACCTTCAGGAGACACACTTGTAGTATCATCGGATTATTTTACAGTAAATAAAGAAGTAGTACAGCCGCAAAGTGCAATGGTCATCATGGATCAGTACACCGGTCAGATAGTGGGCATGGTTGGCGGCAGAAATATAGAAGGAAACAAACTTTACAACAGAGCCGAATCTCCTAGACAGCTGGGTTCCTCAATGAAACCTCTTGGTGTATATACTCCGGGTATCATCGAAGGTATGTACGGCGGCACCATCATTCCGGATACACCAAACTATGTAAACGGAAAACTCTGGCCTACAAACTCATATAACGGCTATAAGGGAGACGTTACACTCAGACAGGCGGTTCAGAGTTCCATAAACGTATGCGCAGTTCGTGTTATAAACTACCTCGGATATGACAAGAGCTTTGAACTTCTTGAAAAAATGGGTATAACAACTCTTACCGAAGACGATAAGAATCCTGCAGCATTAGGCCTCGGCGGTCTTACAAAAGGTGTTAAGCCTCTTGAAGCCTGCGGAGCATATGCAACTATAGCCAACGGCGGTGTTTACAACAAACCTACTTCTATCACAAAAATATTAGACAGAAGCGGAGGAGTTATATATGAATACACACCGGAGGGCACAGAGGTGTTTGATGATGGCTCAGCCTTCGTAATGACCGACATACTCAGAAGTGCTGTTTCAGGCGGTACAGGTTCCAGCGCAAGGATCTACAGCAACAACAGCACCATCCCTGTTGCTGGAAAGACCGGTACCACAACAAAAAACTACGATGCTTGGTTCTGCGGATTTACTCCATACTATACAGCAGTCGTATGGATCGGTAACGACTACAACATTAAGCTTTCAAACGGCAGCGGAGCGGCAGCTCGTCTGTGGAGCGCAGTAATGAAACAGGCTCATAACGGTCTCTCTGCAAGATCATTCGAAGTACCTGACAGCGTTACCAAAAAAGGCGGGGAATATGTAGTTAAAGGCAGAGAACTTATTTCCGGTTCACAAGGAGAATCCTTCGAACTTTGCGGAGAATCCGGTCTCCTTGCTGTTCCGGGCTGTCTTAATAAAACAGCTGCCAGAGAGTCTATATTTGCACCAAAGCCAACAGGCTTCTGCAACATCCACTCTAATGAGGAAGGCTCCTGGATAGATACAGACGGCGACGGAGAACCTGATACTTATGTACCGGGCCTTATAACCGATCCGGATGATCCAAACTATGATCCTACAAAAGATCCAAACAATCCGCTGTACGATCCTACTTTAGATCCTAATGATCCTAATACTGATCCAAGCATAGATCCAAACAATCCAAACGGTCCTAATGGTCCGAATACATCTGATACGCCGGATACACCGGTAGTACCAAGCGTTCCTCCGGCTACACCTCCTGAGGAAAACACTTCAGATATGTAACTGTTTAAAGGACAGGCTTTTACAGAACAGCATTACAGAGATCACAATAAAATGTGATCTCTGTTTTTTAATATTTTTTGTTAAGATTGATATTTATGCCGGTGTAAAATATAATCATATTTGGAAATAATATTATGAAAAGATATAGGAGAGAAAAAAATGGACGAAAGAATAAAAAAGCTTTCGAAGCTTCTTGTTGAATACTCAACAAATATAAAACCCGGAGAAAAATGCCTTATAGATTATGAAGGTGAGGCCACAAAGCCCCTCATAAGACAGCTTATCAAAGATGTATATGCAGCCGGCGGAGTGCCTTTTGTAACAAACCGAGACACTCAGATAAATAGGGAGATCCTTTTAAACTGCACAGAGGAACAGCTTAATTTCATGTGTGAATATCAGCTTATGCAGATGAAAGGCATGGATGCATATATAGCTGTAAGAGGAAATGTTAATTCCTGCGAGCTTTCCGATGTTCCTTCAGATAAGCTTAATCTCTACAACAGACTTTTAGATCCTGTTCTGGAATACAGAGTCAACAAAACAAAATGGGTCATCCTTAGATATCCGAATCCTTCTATGGCACAGCTTGCAGGTACCAGTCAGGAGGCTTTTGAAGATTTTTACTTCGATGTCTGCACAATGGACTACACAAAGATGGATAAAGCTATGGATAATCTTGTTGAGCTTATGGAAAAAACCGACAAAGTCCGTTTGGTAGGTCCGGGCACTGATCTCACATTCAGCATCAAAGGTATCCCTGCAATAAAATGTTCCGGAAGGATGAACATCCCTGACGGAGAAATATTCACAGCACCTGTAAAGGATTCCGTA
>JAFXHN010000124.1 GCA_017536365.1 Bacillota bacterium
AACCTTTTTGATAAGTATCTGCTCCTGATCCCTGAGAACTGCCACTGCATCACACAATGCCCTGATCTCATCCGCTGATCTTACTTCATCACAGCCAATGAGATACTCTCCTTTTGTTATGATTGCTCCCATGGCTTTTTTTGTATCCTTAAGCACACTGCAGGATACGATATCTATACCTTCCGGCATAGCATAATTGAGCCTTTCAAAAATATCCTCCGGTAAAAGATCCTGCTGAGTCTCGAACTCTATATATTCTCCTCTGCTGGTATATCCCAAAGAGAGAGGCTGGGCTATACTCATCTTTGGATGAGGTGAATAGCCTTCCGAGTACTTCAGCTTGATATCGGTTCTCTTCAATGCTCTTTGAAAAAGTCTCATTATATCAAGATGAGAAATATATCTCATGCTTCCCTGTTTTGTCCATTTCACTAAATACTTCATGATCAACACCTAAATACTTTATTTACTCCGCAGGCATTGCAGCCTTCTCTGCAATCCTTGGTTATTTCTCCGGCCATAGCTTTTTTATTTTCTTCCAAATAGAATTCTTTTTCAACAGATGTGCCGATCAGATCCCACGGAAGGATCTCATCATATCCCCACTGTCTTCTTGCATAGAATTCCGGATCTATACCGGTATTTTCAAAGGCCTGAAGCCATTTTTGAAAATCAAAATGTTCTCCCCAGCCGTCGAATTTGCAGCCCAGTTTGAGAGCTTCAGCAATGGCTTTGTTAAGACGTCTGTCACCTCTTGCCAACACTCCTTCAAGATAGCTTGTTGCACTGTCATGATAATTGAGTCTGACACACTTCATCGGTTTTATAAGTTCTTTGATGAACTGATGCTTTCTGCTGAACTCCGCATCTGTGTTCTGAGGGAACCACTGGAACGGAGTATGCGGCTTTGGCACAAAATTAGACACGCTGACAGTTACATTAAGCCTTCCTGTTTTTCCGCCATGCTGTTCTTTATATATATCTACTATATTTCTTGCTATTTGCGCTATCCCTGCCAGATCCTCGTCTGTCTCACCCGGAAGACCTACCATAAAATACAGTTTTATGCTGTTCCAGCCAAGTTCAAAAGCCTGTCTTGCTGCCGAATAGATCTCTTCATCGGAAATATCCTTGTTGATTATATTTCTGAGTCTCTGAGTCCCTGCTTCCGGAGCAAAAGTCAGCCCCGACTTTTTATATCCCTGGATCTCATCCATTACTTTAAAAGAGAATGAATCCAATCTAAGCGAAGGAAGTGACATAGATACATCTGACTCTCTGCACAGCTGCATAAGTTCTGTTACAAGTTCTTCTACCTGAGAATAGTCTCCCGTTGAGAGGGATAATATAGAAAGTTCTTCATAGCCTGTAGCTTCAAGCTGTTTTTTTACTATCTCCTTTATCTTATCTTTGCTTCTTTCTCTGACAGGTCTGTATATCATACCCGCCTGACAGAATCTGCATCCTCTTGTACATCCCCTGAAAATCTCCACTACCGCTCTGTCATGGACCGTTGAAATAAACGGAACTACAGGTTCTGTAGGGTAAGGTGCGCTGTCCAGATCCTGAACTATCCTTTTCATAATAAGATCAGGTGCTTTGTCATAAGTTTTTCTGATTTCTTTTATTGTACCGTCTTCATTGTAATCGAACTCATAGAATGAAGGCACATACATACCATCTATTTCGCAAAGAGCTTTAAGAAACTCGATCTTTTCCTTACCGCTTTCCTTCCATTCCCTAAACTTGTCCATTATTTCGACCCATACTTCTTCACCCTCGCCTATAGAAAAAGCGTCTGCCACTTCCGCCAAAGGTTCAGGGTTATAAGTGCACGGCCCGCCCATTATAACGAATGGGTCAGATTCTTTTCTGTCCTTTGCAAAGATCTCCATTCCCGCCAGATCTATCATATTCAAAACATTTGTTGCCAGCATCTCATACTGAACTGTTATAGCAAATATATCCGCATCGATGACCGGGGTCTTAGTCTCCATAGTGTAAAGAGGTATTTCTTCTTCTCTCATGATCCCTTCGAAATCAACGTCAGGGGAATATACTCTTTCGCACTGTACATCAGGAATATCGTTTAAAACCTTGTAGAGGATCTGCAGTCCAAGATTGGACATTCCGATTTCATATAAATCCGGGAATCCAAAGGCCACTCTCATTTTGACCTGTTCCGGATCTTTTTTTATTGAGTGAAGTTCTCCGCCTATATATCGGGCAGGTTTTTCTACTCTCATCACATTTTTTTCTATCTTCTTTTGTATCTCACTCTTTATCTCAAACATACCTTCTGCTTTCCTGTTCTATTTTTGTCTTTAAAGAACCTTTGTACCACCGGGAAGCTTCTTCCCTTTTTATTGAAATAAAAATATTCAAAGCCAAAAATGATATAAGGCAATTCAATAAATTATATTGTACCAAGTAAATCCCCAAAATGAAATTGAAAATCAAAAAAACTTTTGCAAATCCGAAAATTAGTCTTAATGCCATATGTTCATCCATAAAATACTTTAAATAAACAAAAACTATCTTCCCTCCATCCAGAGGATAAAAGGGCAGAAGATTATACAGACCCAGCACAGAATTTATTATGACTGTATTGCCGTGCCATCCTATTGCCCCTTCATCGTAAAGTACAAAAAATATCAATGCGCTAATAAGATTGAATACAGGTCCCGAAATATGTATCAGGATCTCGTGTTCCGGCAGTATGCAGACTTCTTTTAAGTGAAGAACTTCCCCAAACATATTCACCGTAATCTTTTCCGGAGAATAATTCAGCACTTTTGCCGTCAGTAAATGAGACAGTTCGTGAAGAAAAGAAAAAAGTAAAGCCGTAAAAAACACTTCGGCTTTACCTATAAATGAAAAGGCAGCTATCGGCACCAGAATATCCGCACTTATATAAATAGGGAAATGCTTTATTCTAACTTTCATCATTTTATGTATTCTCCGGGTGCTATCTTTTCCCCATCCTTCCACATTTCAAAAACAAGATCTCTTATACCTTCATTATCCACTTCTCCTATAAGCTGTCCCTGAGCTATCCTTCCCTTTTCTGTTATATATACTTTTGTGCAGCCTTCATATTTTGTGGATATACCATCATCATGCTTTATAATGACTGTGTATTTCCCCTTATCATTATCGTATTCAACAGACTCAGCCATACCGCTGCCCGAAGCATAAACTATTATCGTGTCATCGGACATATATTTCATATCTTCTCCTTTGCTGTTTTCGTTAAAAACCGATACCGACGCTTCGTCCACAGGCGGAGTAAACTCATCAGTATTGATCCTGCCGGAAACTGCTTCATACATTTCCTGTGGTTTCTCAACCGCCATACTCATAGCAGATATAGCTTCCTCTTTTATATCCTCTAAGGACTTGTCCTTTGTAATATAGGCTTTTACTTTATCTGAATACTCTGATATATTTCCTTCTTCTATATTCCCCGTGATCATAAAAGCTCCGAATAAGACCGCACATATTATTACCTGTATCCCGATTTTTTTCATTTTATATCCCGCCTCATACTGTATTTATAAACTATATTCCGACGGTATAAAAAAAATACCGGTGCACTTCCGTGCACCGGTAAAAAACGTTTTTTACTAGAGTCTGTCTTTGATCTGACCGCTGTTGAGTCTGTCGAAGTAGCTCTTTGTTTCTTTTGCTACAACTCCGCTTAATGCAAGCAGTGCGATCAAGTTCGGGATAGCCATAAGTCCGTTGAAGATATCAGCGATAGTCCATACAGCGCTTACGGTTAAGAATGGTCCGATAAGTACTGCAAGGATGTAGAGCCATCTGTAAACTCTTACAGGACCCATTTTTCCGCCTGAGAGATATTCAAGACATCTTTCGCCGTAAATATCCCAGCCAAGGATAGTTGTGAATGCGAAGAATGCGAGACATACCATAAGAACGAATGCGCCGAACTGCTGTCCGAATGGGAGACCAACTCCAAGAGCATTGATTGTAACATCAGCACCTTCTTTTCCGATAAGGTGTGAATCTGTAACGAGGATTGATAAACCTGTTAAGTTACAGATGATAACTGTATCGATGAATACTCCGAATGAGTTGATGAGACCCTGTCTTACAGGTTCATTTGTTTCTGCTGTTGCGATAGCGATAGGTGCAGAACCGAGGCCGGCTTCATTTGAGAAGATACCTCTTGCAACACCTTTCTGCATTGCCAGCATGATAGCACCGATAGCACCGCCCGCCATAGCATCAAGACCAAATGCTGATTTGAATACTTCAGCGATAACTGCAGGGATTTCAGTGATGTTGAATAATAATACCAGAACTGTTACTACGATGTAGATAACCGCCATGAAAGGTACTATCAATGTTGTAACTTTACCAATTCTCTGGATACCGCCGATGATAACTAAAGCAACAAGAACAGCTACTGCTATAGCAGCAAATACTGTAGCGATACTGTAATCAGCTCCAAATAATGAGATAGTATGTTCTTTATTAGGGTCAAAGAATGTAGTTACAGCAGATGAAATACCGTTTACCTGTACGATAGTACCGATACCCAGTAATCCTGCTCCTGCTCCTAATACTGCAAACAGTTTAGCAAGCCACTTCCATTTTTCGCCCATACCTTTCGATATATAAGAAAGGTCCGCCGAAAGCACGGCCGTCATCTTTAATATCTCTGTATTTAACAGCCAGCAGACATTCCGCATACTTTGTTGCCATACCGATACAAGCCGCAAATACCATCCAGAATAATGCACCAGGTCCCCCTACTACTACAGCAGTAGCAACACCTACGATGTTACCTGTTCCGATAGTCGCTGACATAGCGATACAAAATGCCGCGAAACTTGAGATTTCACCTTTTCCTTCAACTCCAGGTTCTTTACCAAGCATGTATCTTGCTGATAAACCTAATTTTCTGAATTGAAGCACTCCGATCCTAACTGTAAGGAATATACCTGTACCTAAGATCAGCACCATGAGGGGCACGCCCCACACAAAGTCGTCGATTTTTACAAGAAATTCTGTAAAAGCATCCATAATTTTTTCCTCTCCTCCGATCAATTTTTTGAACAAAATAAAAAAGTCGATATTATCGACTTCCAGAGAAAAAGACATCAAGCATACACTAAACGCTCTGTCCTTTTGCCTGAGATATCACTGAAAGATTGCTCACTTCTTTCAGCTTAAACCTTCGGCGCCCATTGGGACTCTCCAGAGAGTCAGCTAAATTTTGTCCCGTTTCTTTATCAAACAGGGCTAACTTATAACTAACAGATTTAATTTAACACATTCTATAGTGCAATGCAACATATTTTTACATAAAATATAAATTTTTTTATGCTGATTTTTATAAAACTTTTCTGTAAGCCTTTTCTTTTTAAATATGATTATAGCCAAGGCAAAACATTGATGATATAATGTTGTTCGATTATGACATGACCGCAATAAAAACCGTTTTGAACGAAACTGCAAAATATATTACGGATGATCTTAAGGAGGAAATATAAATGAAAATAATCACAAGATCCGACAAACTGGAACACGTACATTCCGATATCAGAGGCCCTCTCTTCGTTGAAGCTATGAGAATGGTTGGCGAAGGTAAAAATGTCCTTAGACTCAACACAGGCAATCCGGGAACATTCGGTTTCAAAATGCCTGACAGCGTAAAGAATGCTCTTCTTGAAAATGCAGATAAGGCAACTGCATACTGCGACCTTAAAGGTATGCCGGTGGCAAGAGAAGCTATATGCGAATATCACAAGAGAAAAGGCTTCCAAGGGATCACTCCTGACGATGTATTCATCGGTAACGGCGTAAGCGAACTGGTTACAATGACACTGACTGCATTTATCAATAACGGAGACGAGATCCTTCTTCCTGCTCCTGACTACTCACTGTGGACAAATTCCATCTATATGACAGGCGGTATCCCGGTTTATTATGAATGTAACGAAGATAACCACTGGTATCCCGATATAGACGATATCAAATCAAAGATCACATCTAAAACAAGAGCTATCGTTATCATCAATCCTAACAACCCTACTGGTGTTCTTTATCCTCAGGAACTGGTTGAACAGATAGTTGAGATCGCAAGAGAAAATGACCTTGTTATCTTCTCAGACGAAATATATGATCGTCTCGTAATGGACGGCAAAAAACACGTATCCACAGCATCACTTGCTCCGGATCTTCTCACCATCACATTTAACGGATTATCAAAATCTCATATAGTATGCGGTTTCAGATGCGGATGGATGGTCATCAGCGGACCTAAGGAAAATGCTTCCGACTTTATCGCAGGTATCGTTCAGCTTGCAGCTATGCGTTTATGTGCAAATGCACTTATGCAGCTTGTTATCCCTGCAGCTCTTAACGATCCTGAAAGCACTAATGAGCTTCTCGTGCCCGGCGGAAGACTTTACGAACAGCGTGAAGCCTGCATCAGAGAACTGGAAAAGATCGACGGAGTTTCCTGCGTTAAAAACGATGCAGCATTCTACATCTTCCCTAAACTCGATGTGGAAAAGTTCAACATCACAAACGACGAAAAATTTGCTTTGGATTATCTCCACAGCAAGAACGTACTTGTAATCCCTGGCAAAGGCTTCTCATGGAAAAAGCCTGACCACTTCAGAGTAGTAATGCTTCCTGAAGCTGACGTACTTGCTAAGGCCATGAGAGATCTTGGAGACTTCCTTAAAGATTACCAACAGAAATAAGGTTTCAAAAAATATCAAAGGCGGCTGAATAAGCCGCCTTTAGTTGTTTATATAAGCTGTATCTGGAATCCGTCCGGATCGCTCACAAAGAAAAATCTTACATTAGGATTAGGACTTACCATAGGCGATACCTGATATCCCATATTTTTTACTTCCTCGTATGCAGCATCCAGATCTGCAACATGGAATCCTGCGGAGATCCCGGATCCTTTAAATGCATTTTCTTTATTTCCTATGAGTTCTACTTTCACATCTTTTTCTTCTTCTCCAAGAAATACTATAGGCATCCCCATACCTCTCATGTCTCCAAGAACTTTGATCTTTAAGACATCTTCATAAAATTTAATTGATTTTTCGAGATCCGATACATTGATCGTAACATGGCACATCTTCATAGCCTTTTCCTCCAATCATTTTTGACACATCATAATTATTACTCTCTCATATCATGGGAGTATTTTAATTATCTTAGCCGGAACTCCTCCCACCAGGCAGTTGTCCGGTACATCTTCGATAACTACTGAGCCCGCCGCCACCACTGAATTCATTCCAATGGTAACTCCTGTAAGTATAGAAGCGTTTGCTCCTATCCAGGCTCTGTCCTTTATGGTTATAGGATGACTTTGGAACTTCCTCGATACTCTGCGTTCAGCTTCCAAAGGATGTGTTGCTGCACTTATCACCACTCCCGGCGCTATAAGCACATCTTCTCCGATGCTTATACGATTCGTATCCAGCACAGTAACATTGCAGTTTATAAACGTCCTGTCTCCAATAGTTATGTTTATTCCGTAATCGCAGTTGAAATTGCCTTTTATCACCACATCACTGCCCAGAGATCCGAAAAAGCTGTTCATAAACTCCTGTCGATTTGGATCACGAGGCGGAAGGGAATTGATGTAAATCAAGCCTTCGCTGCATTTATATGCCAATTCTGAAAGTTCGCTGTCGATCACATACTCTTCCTCTGCCAGCATTTTTTCAAAAGACGTTTTATCTGACATACTGCCCTCCATCATTAAACTTCCGGCATTCGTCTTTCAAGACGACACACGCATTCGATATGCTTAGTGCCCGGGAAATTATCATAAGCTTTAACGCTTTTTATTTCATATCCTTCCTCCTGCATAACTGCAAGATTCTGGGCCATAGTAAGAGGATTGCAGGACACATATACCATAGTATCCACCTTGTAATCCAGTATCTTTCTCAAAGCTTTAGGCAGTATCCCTGCTCTTGGTGGATCCAAAACAATAACATCAGGTTTTGCCTTTACCTGATCCAGCGCTTCAAAGACATCTCCCGCAATAAACTCACAATTATCAAGTCCGTTGATGCGAGCATTTTCCACTGCTGCTTCAACAGCTTCTTCAACTATCTCTATGCCCACTACTTTCTTTGCTTTAAGAGCCATCAGCTGAGTAATGGTCCCTGTACCGCAGTAAAGATCAAACACTGTTTTATCCTCTACTCCTTCTATCATTCCTGTCGCATAAGAATACAGTCTTTCAGCTGCTTCTGTATTAGTCTGGAAGAAAGAAAACGGAGTTACTTTAAACTTAAGTCCCAATATCTCTTCTATATAGTGATCCTGACCCCACAAAGTCCTTATGCTTTCGCAATACACAAAATCCGCAATGTTGTCATTGCAGGTATGCGTTATCCCAACGATCTTATTTTTAAGGTCAAGTCCGAGAAGCTTGTCCACGAACTTTTCATCATTAAGAGTATACTGTGTCGTAGTTACAAGATTCACCAGAATCTCTGAGTTTTTCTCACCTTTTCTGATAATAAGGTTTCTCTGAAAACCGGTCTTTTCTTTTTTATGATAATGAGGGATCCCTTCTTCAGAGAAAAATTCAAGGACAGCCTTTGTTATATTATTAAAATCACTGTCAGCGATCACGCAGTCGGAAACCGTTATGATATCCATATGTCTGCCTTTTCTGTGCATGCCAAGCTCAGGTTTTCCGCCCTTTTCGCAGTCTCCGAAAGTATATTCCATTTTATTTCTGTATTCAGTGATACGGCTGCAGCCTTCTATCCCAACGAACACATCTGTGTTTATACCATTGTTTTCCAGTTGAGCAAGAACTTCCTTGCCTTTTAGCTCCACCTGCATTTCATAAGGCAGAGTAGGAAAAGTGCATCCGCCGCAAAATTCCGAAAATGAACATTTTGGAGCGGTTTCATAAGCTGCCCGCTCAACCACTCCAACATTTTTTACCTTTATTTTTTTATCGTTGCATTTAAGGACTTTAACATTGACAGTTTGCCCTTCCAAAGCATCGTCAACTTTCATCCTTCTTCCTTCGTAGTGAGCGATCCCTTCTTTAGGAAATTTCTGGGATTCCACTACTACTTCTATAATATCGCCTTTTTTCATCGTACATCCTCAACATTTCTTACGCCATGGATCTGGCTTATATCTCCAACCAAGAAACTTGTGTCTGCATAAGTAGGCAGCTGGAGATAGATGTCCAGTGCCGTCAAAAGCTCGGCATCTTCATATTCCTCAGCCGGCGGTTTTCCTGTAACTTTTACTTTTTCAAGCACTATTCCGTTTTTGCCGAGAATATATTCAAGCTTATCCATAAGCTCTTCTATATCCTCCACTACCGCAGATATCCTTTTGAAACCTCTCTTTACATGCTTATGTTCAAAGAACTGAAGGAATGATAAAGTACCTACCAGCAGGAATGTAGTAAAAATTGCCGGAACATAGAATCCTGCACCTACAGCCAGACCTATGCAGGCAGTTGTCCAAAGGCTGGCAGCTGTTGTCAAACCTCTGACTTTGTTACGGTTTATTATGATCATACCGGCACCAAGAAAACCTATTCCGCTTACTACCTGAGCAGCAAGTCTTGCCGGATCTTTATTTACAACGCCCAGATCCGAAAAACCGTATTTCGACAGCAGCATAACAAGAGTAGCCCCAAGAATAACAGCAATATGTGTTCTCAGTCCTGCCGCCTGATTCTTTTTTTCTCTTTCCAAACCTACAGCCGCTCCGCAAATAACCGCTATTATGAGTCGGATTATGAATTCAATATCATTGCCTATCATATCAATATCCTTTCTGTAACAATGCCTTCATAAAGTCAACTACAGCTTCCAAGTGTCTCCTGTTTCTTCATAGAATCGGGTCCTTAATTCTTCAAATCTGTCTTCTTCTATGGCCTCTCTGATCTCTTTCATAAGATTTACGAGATAATAAATATTATGGTGAGAAAGCAGCATTGAAGACAGGATCTCATTTGCTTTAAATATATGTCTTAAATATGCTCTGGAATAATTCCTGCACACGTAACAATCACATTTATGATCCAACGGTGTAAAATCTCTTTCATATTTTTTATTCTTGATGGAGAGCTTACCTTCCGATGTGAATACCATGCCGTTTCTTGCTATCCTAGTAGGCAGGACACAGTCAAACATGTCTATTCCTCTTGCAACACCTTCTATCAGACAGTCCGGACTTCCTACTCCCATAAGATATCTGGGTTTTTCTTTCGGAAGATAGTCCACACACTCGTCCAATACATCATACATGATCTCCTTCGGTTCTCCTACGGACAATCCGCCTATAGAATACCCCGGCAGATCCATCTCAACTATCTGTTCTGCACTGAGTTTTCTGAGGTCCTTGTGCATACCTCCCTGCATTATTCCGAACAGCGCTTGTTTTTCCGTATTCCAATGAGCTTCTTTACATCTTTTCAGCCATCGGCTTGTCCTTTCAAGAGAATTTTTAACATAATTCCTGTCCGCAGGATACGGAGCACATTCATCGAAAGCCATCATTATATCACTGCCTAACGCAGTCTGTATCTCCATTACTTTTTCCGGAGTCAGCATATGGCTGGATCCATCTATATGAGACTGGAATTTCACACCTTCTTCACTGATCTTTCTGAGTTTACCCAAGCTGAAAACCTGAAATCCTCCGCTGTCTGTAAGTATAGAACCATCCCAGTTCATAAACTTATGGAGCCCTCCGGCTTCTTTTATAAGATCGTGACCCGGCCTCAAATACAAATGATAAGTGTTGGAAAGAATGATCCTTGCGCCCATATCACTGATCTCTTCAGGTTTAAGAGCCTTTACCGTTGCCTGAGTACCCACCGGCATAAATACCGGAGTTTCTATAACGCTGTGAAGAGTTGTTATCCTCCCTCTCCTTGCCTTTGATCTATCGCTTTGTTTTAGTAATTCAAACTTAAGTGATGACATTTTTACTCCTAACTATAT
>JAFXHN010000009.1 GCA_017536365.1 Bacillota bacterium
CATCAGCATCGGTAAAGCAGGAAGAAAAAGACATATGGGTATCAGACCTACAGTAAGAGGTTCCGTAATGAATCCTAACGACCATCCACACGGCGGTGGTGAAGGAAGATCACCTATCGGTAGAGCTAATCCTGTTACTCCTTGGGGTAAACCTGCTCTTGGTTATAAGACAAGAAAGAAGAATAAGCATTCTAACAAATATATCGTAAAGAGAAGAAATGATAAATAATAGAGGGAGGAAATAATCAATGAGTAGATCACTCAAAAAGGGCCCTTTTGTAAATGCTAAACTGTTAAAAGCAGTAGAAGAAATGAATGCGGCTAACGAAAAGAAAGTGGTTAAAACATGGTCAAGACCATCAACAATTTTCCCACAGATGGTTGGTCACACAATCGCTGTTCATGATGGAAGAAAACATGTTCCAGTATATATCACAGAAGACATGGTAGGTCACAGACTCGGAGAATTCGCTCCAACAAGAACCTACAGAGGTCACGCAGATAAAGAAAAATCATCTAAGGTTAAGAAATAGATAAGGAGGTAACTCGATGGAAGCTAAGGCTGTAGCAAAATATGTTAGGATCTCACCTAGCAAGTTAAAGCCAGTAACAGACCTTGTAAGAGGCAAAAGCTTAAGCGAAGCTCAGGCAATCTTAAAGTTCACACCGGGCAGCGGTGCAGAAGCTATTTTAAAAGTAGTTAAATCTGCTGCTGCAAATGCAGAAAACAATCACGACATGGACGTTAATAAATTATATGTAGCTGAAATTTATGCTAACCAGGGACCAACAATGAAAAGATGGAGAGCTGGTTGCAAAGGCGGCGCTGCAATGATCTTAAAGAGAAGCAGCCATATCGGTGTTACATTAAGAGAAAGAGCATAGTAAAGGAGGTTTGCTGAATGGGTCAGAAGGTAAATCCACACGGACTGAGAGTTGGCGTTATCAAAGACTGGGATTCCAAATGGTACGCAAACAAAAAAGATTTCGCAGACTATTTAGTAGAAGACGATAAAATCAGAAAATTCTTAAAGAAAAAGTTATATTTAGCAGGCGTTGCTAAGATCTTGATCGAAAGATCAGCAAGCAACAATGTTAAAGTTACAGTATATACAGCTAAGCCTGGTATGGTTATCGGAAGAAGCGGAGCTGGTATCGAAGAGATCAAAGCTGACGTTCAGAAGTTAACAGGCAAAGAAGTTGTTATCAACATCAACGAAGTAAGAAGACCTGAATTAGACGCTCAGTTAGTTGCTGAAAGCGTAGCGCAGTCTCTCGAAAGAAGAGTATCTTTCAGAAGAGCTATGAAACAGGCTATCGGCAGAACAATGAAAGCCGGCGCTAAGGGAATCAAAGTTGTGGTTTCAGGCAGAGTTGGCGGAGCTGAAATCGCTAGAAGCGAAAAATACAATGAAGGAAACGTTCCTCTTCACACATTAAGAGCAAACATCAGTTACGGTTTCTGGGAAGCTGATACAACATACGGAAAGATCGGCGTTAAGGTTTGGATCAACCACGGCGAAATTCTCGGCAAGTTCGGCGACGTTCAGGAAGAAGCTGCTCCTCAGGAAAAGAAGAGAAACTTCGACAAGAAGAGAAGAAACGACGGAAACAGAGAAAACAGAAGAGAAAGACGTGACAATAGAGAACAGGAACAGAAGCCGGTTTATGTGAACCCAAGAACAAGAAAAGCTCCTAAAGAAGCTCCTGCTCCTAAGGAAGTTGTAGAAGAAGCAGCAGCTGAACCAGCTGTTGAAGAATAGTAGCTAGACCGGAAAGGAGGAATAAGGCTTATGTTAATGCCAAAAAGAGTTAAGCGTCGTAGAGTTCATAGAGGAAGAATGAAGGGCGTTGCAACAAGAGGTAATCAGATCACATACGGAACTTACGGTCTGGTAGCAACAGAACCTGGCTGGATCACATCAAATCAGATCGAAGCAGCCAGAATCGCGATGACAAGATATATCAAAAGAGGAGGAAATGTTTACATTAAGATTTTCCCTCATAAACCGGTAACAAAGAAACCTGCTGAAGTACGTATGGGTGCCGGAAAAGGTGCTCCGGAATACTGGGTAGCAGTAGTTAAGCCGGGCAGAGTAATGTTTGAACTTGGCGGAGTTTCAGAAGAAAAAGCAAGAGAAGCTATGAGACTTGCTTCACATAAGCTCCCTGTAGGATGTAAATTTGCCGTTAAAGAACAGGCAGAGGGTGGTGAAGTTTAATGAAGATCGAAAAAATGAGAGAAATGACCGAGCAGGAATTAAACAATGAAGCGTTAAAGCTGAAACAGGAATTATTCAATCTTCGTTTCCAGCACGTTACAGGACAGCTCGAAAACCCTATTAAAATGAGAGACGTTAAAAGAGAAATCGCTAGAATCAAGACTGTTATCAGAGAAAAACAGTTAAAGCAGAACGCATAACGAGCCGAAAGGAGGATGAACATGGACAGAAACAGAAGAAAGACCAGAGTGGGTATTGTAACAAGCAACAAAATGGATAAAACTATCGTTGTTACTGTTGAAGACTTTGTAAGACATTCACTTTACGGCAAGGCTGTAAAAGTTACAAAAAAATTCAAGGCTCATGACGAGCAGAATGAATGCAATATCGGCGATAAAGTAAGAATTATGGAAACAAGACCTCTTTCAAAAGACAAGAGATGGAGACTTGTAAACGTAATTGAAAAGGTTAAATAACTTTTGGAAGGAGGCACTAGGTTATGATACAGAACGAAACACGACTGAGAGTTGCTGACAATTCAGGAGCGAAAGAGTTGTTATGTATCCGTATTCTCGGCGGAACAAGCCGTAAATACGCGAACATTGGAGATATAATCGTATGTGCGGTTAAAGACGCAACACCGGGCGGCGTTGTTAAGAAGGGCGACGTTGTAAAGGCTGTTGTTGTAAGAAGCAAGCACGGTGTAAGAAGAACTGACGGAAGCTACGTTAAATTCGATCAGAATGCAGCAGTAGTTATTAAGGAAGATAAGAATCCCGTTGGCACACGTATATTTGGACCGGTTGCAAGAGAACTGAGAGAAAAGAGCTTCATGAAGATAGTTTCTCTGGCTCCGGAAGTATTATAGGAGGGCAATTGGATGCATATCAAAAAAGATGATACAGTTTTAGTATTAACTGGTAAAGATAAAGGCAAAAAAGGTAAAGTGCTTAAAGTAATGCCTAAGAGAAACATGGCTATCGTTGAAGGCGTTAACGTACAGACAAAGCACAGAAAGCCAAACAATACAATGAGACAGGGTGCCATCGAACATAAAGAAGGTCCTGTACACGTTTCAAACTTAATGTACTTTGACAAGAGCGCAAATGCTCCTACAAGAATCGGTTATGAGATCCAGAACGGTAAAAAAGTCAGAGTATCAAAGAGATCCGGTAAGGTTATCGACTAATTCTTGAAAGGAGGGAAAAGTTTTGGCAGCAAGATTAAAGGAAACTTATAAAAATACAGTTTTTCCTGCATTAATGGAAAAGTTTAAATATAACAATGTTATGGAAGTTCCTAAATTAGAAAAAATCACCATTAACATGGGTATCGGCGAAGCTAAGGACAATCCTAAGCTCCTCGAAAGCGCAGCAGCTGAATTAGCTATGATCACAGGTCAGAAACCTGTTATCACAAAGGCTAGAAAATCAATCGCTAACTTCAAGATCAGAGAAGGCGTTGCGATCGGAACAAAGGTTACTCTCAGAGGTGACAGAATGTACGAATTCGCAGACAAATTCTTTAACATCTCTCTCCCAAGAGTAAGAGACTTTAAAGGCGTTAGCAGAAACTCATTCGACGGAAGAGGAAACTATGCTATGGGTATCAAAGAACAGTTGATCTTCCCTGAAATCGAATATGATAAGATCGATAAGATCAAAGGTATGGACATCGTATTTACAACAACGGCTAAAACTGACGAAGAAGCTATGGCTCTTCTTGAACTGCTCGGTATGCCGTTTACAAGATAGGAGGGAATATAGACATGGCAAAAACATCTCTCAAAGTTAAACAGCAAAGAGCGCCTAAATATTCAACCAGAGCTTACACAAGATGCAGAATCTGCGGAAGACCACACTCCGTTTTAAGAAAATATGGAATTTGCCGTATCTGCTTCAGAGAATTAGCTTATAAAGGACAGATTCCTGGCGTTAAGAAGGCAAGCTGGTAGAATATAGAGTAAGAAAGGAGGAACTTTAAATGTCAATGACAGATCCTATTGCGGATATGCTTACAAGAATCAGAAATGCTAATATGGTTGGACACGAAAGCGTAGACGTTCCTGCATCAAAGATGAAAAAGTCAATTGCTGAAATCCTTCTTAAAGAGGGTTACATCAAAGGCTATGATGTTATAGAAGACAATAAACAGGGCATAATCAGAATTCAGATGAAATATGGCCAGAACAAAGAAAAAGTTATCACAGGCATCAAAAAGATTTCAAAGCCGGGCCTGAAAGTATATGCTAAAAGAGATGAGATCCCTAAAGTATTAGGAGGACTCGGTGTAGCTATCATTTCAACTTCAAAAGGTGTTATCACTGATAAAGAAGCTAGAAAAGAAAATGTTGGCGGCGAAGTAATTTGTTACGTTTGGTAAGGAATGGAGGTAAAGTAAATGTCAAGAATCGGTAAATTACCTATCACTGTTCCTGCTGGTGTAGAAATTACAATCAGCGACAATAACCTCGTTACAGTTAAAGGACCTAAAGGCGAGTTAAAGGAGCAGTTAAGCTCAAAAATTAAGATCGAAAACAATGACGGAGTTTTAGTTTTCACAAGAGGTTCCGATCAGAAAGAAGAAAGATCACTTCACGGATTATCAAGAGCACTTGTTAACAATATGGTTAAAGGTGTTACAGAAGGTTTCCAGAAAAAATTAGTCCTCGTGGGCGTTGGATATAAAGCTGAAAAGAAAGGTGATACATTAGTATTATCATTAGGCTATTCACATCCTATCGAAGTTAAAGACACAGCTGACGTTAAGACAGAAGTTCCTGGTCCAAACGAAATCATCGTTTCAGGTATCAACAAAGCGTTAGTTGGAGACTTTGCGGCAGACATCAGAGCATTCAGACAGCCTGAACCTTACAAAGGCAAAGGTATCAAATATGCTGATGAAGTTATCATCCGCAAAGAAGGAAAGACAGGTAAATAAGAAAGGAGTGAATTGAATGTCAGGTAAAGCGAGCAGAAATGCGAAACGTCTGGGAAGACATTACAGAGTAAGAAACAAGGTGTTCGGAACTCCTGAGAGACCAAGAATGTGTGTATTTAGAAGTACAAAGAACATCAGTGTTCAGGTTATAGATGACACAAAGGGTCATACACTTGTTGCTGCTTCTACATTAGATAAGGAAGTCAAAGAAAGAGTTGCTTACGGTGGAAACAAAGAAGCTGCTAAAGTGGTTGGAGAAGTTGTTGCTAAGAGAGCACTTGAAAAAGGCATCGATACAGTATGCTTTGACAGAGGCGGATTCCTTTATCACGGAAGAGTTAAGGAATTAGCAGACGGTGCAAGAGAAGCAGGACTTAAATTCTAAGAAAGGAAGGAACACTAATGCGACATGATATGATCGATCCATCAAAGATGGAGTTCAATGAATCAATTGTTAATATCAGACGTGTAGCTAAGGTTGTTAAAGGCGGTAGAAACTTCAGATTCTCAGTAACAATCGTAATCGGCAACGGTGAAGGCTACGTAGGAGTTGGCCAGGGTAAAGCCCTCGAAATTCCTGATGCTGTTAAGAAGGCTATAGAAGATGCAAAGAAGAACTTAATTTATGTACCTACAGTTGGAACAACAATTCCTCATAGAACATTAGGTATCTTCGGCGCAGGTCAGGTTCTCATCATGCCTGCTGCTCCTGGTACAGGAGTTATCGCGGGCGGTGCAGTACGTACAGTACTTGAACTTGCAGGTTTACATGATGTAAGAGCAAAATCAATCGGTTCAAATAACTCTGGTAATATGGCTTATGCTACTATCGAAGGTCTTAAATCATTAAAGACTGTAGAAGAAGTATCAAGACTCAGAGGAAAAACCAAGGAAGAAATCTTAGGATAAGGAGGGGATCGCCGTGGCAAAAGAACTTAAGATTAAATTGGTAAAAAGCACAATCGGCTCAAAGCCTCTTCATAGAAAAAACGTGGAAGCACTCGGTCTGAAGAAAATCGGTCAGGTAGTAACAAAACCTGATAACCCACAGATCAGAGGAATGATCACAAAGGTTTGTCACCTTGTGGAAGTAGAAGAAGAAATTTAGGCGGAGGTGTTTTAGATGAAATTACATGAATTAAGAGCACCGGAAGGCGCAACTAAAGCCCCAAAAAGAAAAGGTAGAGGTACAGCTACAGGTCAGGGTAAAACAGCCGGCAGAGGTATGAATGGACAGAAATCAAGAAGCGGCGGCGGTGTAAGACCTGGATTCGAAGGCGGTCAGATGCCTCTTACAAGAATTATGCCTAAAAGAGGTTTTACAAACCCGTTTAAAAAGCAGTGGGCTATCCTGAATGTTGAAGACTTAAATGTTTTTGAAAACGGAACAGTTGTTACTCCGGAATTACTGGTTGAAAATGGTATCGTTGGTAAAGTAGTAGACGGCATCAAGGTTCTCGGTGATGGAAGCTTAGAAAAGAATTTAACAGTTCAGGCTCACAAATTCAGCGGAAGCGCAGTACAGAAAATTGAATCAGCCGGCGGTAAGGCAGAGGTGATTTAATGAATATTCTTACTACCCTTGCAAATGCATGGAAAGTACCTGATATAAGAAAGAAGATAATCTTCACACTTATTATGATGGTAGTGTTCCGATTAGGATGTGCTATTCCTATTCCCGGCATCGATAGAACAGTGCTTGCTTCATTATTCGAAGCAAATCAGGGCGGATTATTCGAAATGTTCGATCTCTTCTCCGGAGGAGCTTTCCAGAACTTTACGATCTTCGCGCTTAGTATCACACCATACATCACTGCATCTATCATCTTGCAGCTGCTTACAATAGCTATCCCGGCTTTACAGGCATTGTCAAGAGAAGGTGTTGAGGGTAGAAAGAAGATAGTAAGATATACTCGTTATCTTACAGTCGTATTAGCTCTTATACAGGCTATCGGACTTACAGTAGGTCTTTTCAACAGTGCAGTTGTAGATAAGAGTGCATTTTCAATTATCGTCATCATATTGACGTTAACAGCAGGAACCGCATTCCTTATGTGGTTAGGCGAACAGATCAACGAATACGGTATAGGAAACGGTATCTCAATGGTCATCTTCGCGGGTATCATTGCAAGAGTACCTGTAGGGTTACAGGAAATGTTCATTGCAATGAAAGAAGGAACAATGAGCATACTCACATTCGTTCTCTTCATTATATTTGCTTTCGTAGTAATACTTGGAGTTATCATGGTTCAGCAAGGGGCCAGAAAGATCCCTGTACAGTATGCTAAGAGAGTAGTAGGAAGAAAAATGTATGGCGGTCAGAGCTCACATATTCCTATTAAAGTTAATCAGGCGGGCGTTATCCCTGTAATCTTTGCAATGGCATTACTGGCATTCCCGCTTACTATAACTCATTTCTTCCCTGATACAGGATTCACAGATTTCGTAACAAAATGGTTATCACCTGCAGGAAATCCTGGTATCTGGGTATATGCAATAGTAAACTTTGCATTAATAATATTCTTCACATATTTCTACACTGCAATCACATTCAACCCTGCAGAAGTAGCATATAATATGAAGGCAAACGGTGGATTTATACCGGGAATAAGACCTGGTGCACCTACTATCGAGTATTTAACAAAAGTTATGACAAGGATCACTTTTGTTGGTGCGATCTTCCTGGCAGTAGTATCCACAATACCTACAGTTCTGTCATACTTTATGAATCTTAACATTGGATTTGGCGGAACATCCCTGCTCATCGCAGTAGGTGTAGGACTTGATTTAATGAAACAGATTGAAAACCAGTTAGTAATGAGAAACTATTCTGGCTTCCTAAAATAAGGAGATAAAAAATGAAAGTTGTTTTATTAGGGCCTCCGGGTGCAGGAAAAGGCACACAGGCTTCCGGAATCGAAGAAAAATATAATATAGTTCATATCTCAACAGGAGATATCTTTAGAAAGAACGTTAAAGAAGGAACTCCTCTTGGCAAACAGGCTAAGGCTTATATGGACAAGGGCGAATTAGTTCCAGATGAACTCGTAATCGCATTGGTTCAGGACAGACTCAAGCAGGATGACTGCAAAAACGGATATTTGCTCGATGGTTTCCCAAGAACAGTATTCCAGGCAGAAGCTATGGAGAAGCTTGGTATAGGAGTTGACAAAGTTGTCGATATTCAGGTAGGAAGAGAAACTCTCATCACAAGAGCAACAGGCAGAAGAGTTTGCAAAAAGTGCGGAGAAACATATCATATCTCCTTCAGACCTACTAAAGAAGAAGGCATTTGTGACAAATGCGGCGGAGAAGTTGCGCACAGAGCTGACGACCAGGAAGCTACAGTTGCAAGAAGGATCGACGTATACCTCACAGAAACAGCACCTTTAGTAGATTACTATGAAAAGAAAGGTAACATTGTACACGTTAACGGCGAACAGGCTGCTGAAACTGTACAGGAAATAATCTTTGCTGCATTAGGTAACTAATTAGGAGACCGGAATATGATCGTGATTAAATCAGAACAAGAGCTGGAGATCATGAGAGAAGCAGCTAAGGTGACGGCTCATATTTTAGACGAGATGATGGAGACCATCATCGAACCCGGAATAACAACCGCCGCTATAGACCGCTTGGTAGAAGCTGAAATACGAAAGTATAAGATGATACCGGCATTTAAAGGCTACTGCGGGTTCCCGGCTAGTATATGCGCTTCCGTGAACGATACCATCGTTCACGGGATACCTTCTTCAAGAAAGCTTGCGGAAGGAGACATCATCAGTATTGACACAGGAACTATATACAAAGGATATTACAGTGACGCATGCAGAACTTATGCAGTAGGTGAAATATCCGAAGAAGCGGAGAAACTCATAAGAGTAACTCGTGAAAGCTTCTTTAAAGGTATAGAGTATGCAAAAGTAGGAAATCGTCTGGGAGACATTTCCCATGCTATTCAAGAACATGTAGAATCAAACGGATTCAGCGTAGTAAAAGAGTTTGTTGGCCACGGTATAGGCAGCAAGATGCATGAAGAACCGCAGATACCTAACTACGGTCCTGCAGGGAGAGGACCAAGACTTGCAAAAGGTATGGTGCTTGCTATAGAACCTATGGTAAATGCAGGGACACAGGATCTGGTTGTTCTTGAAGATGAATGGACAACGATCACTCTTGACGGCAAATACGCGGCTCACTATGAAAATACAATAGTTATTACTGATGGCGAACCGGAAATTCTGACAATTCTTAAATAGAACAGGAATGTGATATATGGATTGCAGAAACAAATTAAAACTAGGTCAGGTTGTAAAAGCATTAGCCGGACGAGATAAAGATAATGTATTCGTAGTTGTCGGGATCATTGACGACGATCACGTAAGTATAGCAGACGGAGCTAAGCGAAAGATAGAGGCGCCAAAACGAAAAAAGATTAAGCATTTGCAAAAGTATAATCTGATTTCAGAATCTATAAATGAGAAGTTAGTTAAAGGCGAAAAGCTGGATAATTCGGAAATAAGAAAAGAATTATCGTTGTACAGGTAAGGAGGTGCACCTTATGGCGAAAAAAGATGTCATAGAAGTGTTTGGCACCGTGCTCGAAGCTCAGCCCAATGCAATGTTTAAAGTAAGATTAGAAAACGGGTATGAAGTTTTAGCTCATATCTCAGGAAAGATCAGAATGAATTTCATCAGGATCCTCCCTGGGGACAGAGTGAAAGTAGAACTATCACCTTACGATTTAACAAGAGGAAGGATTACCTGGAGAGATAAGTAATTGGAGGAAGGGAAATGAAAGTAAGAGCATCAGTAAAGCCAATTTGTGAAAAATGCAAAATCATAAAAAGAAATGGCAAAGTAATGGTTATCTGCTCTAACCCTAAACATAAACAGAAGCAGGGATGAGCCGATTGATCAAAAACAGCTGTAATTCAGCAAAAAAGGCTGGTAATAGAGCTGTGATTGTACTATAATATATAAGGTTTACTGTTAAAAATATCATCGGAACGGGAGCGGCTGCGCCCTATCTGTCGTGAGACACAAAACGGGCGACCAAGATGGTGATATTAAAATAATAATTATCATTATTTTAATAATACACAGGGAGGTGTAAGCTGAATGGCTAGAATAGCCGGTGTCGATTTACCAAGAGACAAAAGAGTCGAAATTGGATTGACCTATATTTATGGCATTGGTAGAAAAACTTCTAATGTTATTTTAGAAAAAGCTGGAATTAATCCGGATACAAGAGTAAGAGATCTTACTGAAGATGAAGTTGGTAATATCAGAAAGATCCTGGAAGCTGAATATCAGGTAGAAGGTGATCTTAGAAGAGAAGTTTCCCTTAATATCAAGAGACTTATGGAAATCGGATGCTACAGAGGTATCAGACATAGAAGAGGTCTCCCGGTAAGAGGTCAGGGAACAAAAACAAATGCTAGAACAAGAAATGGTCCTAAGAAGACTGTTGGCAGAAAGAAGAAGAAGTAAAGGAGGGTGAGAAGATATGGCAAAAGCTGTTAAAAAAGTTGTTCGTAAAAAGAGAAGAGAACGTAAGAATATCGAAAAAGGCCAGGCTCATATCCAGGCTACATTCAATAACACCATAGTAACTCTCACTGACCTTAACGGAAATGCTCTTTCATGGTCAAGTGCTGGATCTCTCGGTTTCAGAGGTTCAAGAAAATCTACTCCTTTTGCAGCACAGAGTGCGGCAGAAGAAGCAGCAAAAGGTGCTATGGAACATGGTCTTAAGACTGTTGAAGTATACGTAAAGGGACCTGGATCCGGTCGTGAAGCAGCTATCAGAGCTCTCCAGACAGCAGGTCTTGAAATTACACTTATTAAAGATATCACTCCTATTCCTCATAACGGTTGCAGACCGCCAAAGAGAAGAAGAGTCTAAGGGAGGTGCAGATAGTAAATGGCAAGATATACAGATGCGTCATGTCGTCTTTGCAGAAGAGAAGGTCAGAAACTTTTCTTAAAAGGTGAAAGATGTTACAGTGGAAAATGCGCAATTGACAAGAGACCTTATGCACCTGGACAGCACGGTCAGGGAAGAAAAAAATCTTCTGATTACGGACTGCAGCTCAGAGAAAAGCAGAAGGCAAAACGTTTCTATGGCGTTTTAGAAACACAGTTCAGAAACTACTTTGAAAAAGCAGCTAGAAAACCTGGTATCACAGGTGAAAACCTCTTAGTTATGCTTGAAACAAGATTAGATAATGCGGTATTCAGATTAGGTATGGGCGCTTCAAGAAAAGAAGCAAGACAGCTTATCACTCACGGCCATTTCACAGTAAACGGCAAGAAAGTTGATATTCCATCCTATGCTGTAAAGCCAGGCGATGTTATCAAAGTTAAAGAAAAGAGCGTATCATCTCCTAAGTTCAAGGAAATGAGAGAAATGTCAGTTACAGTACCAGCATGGTTATCAGTTGACATTGACAAGCTCGAAGGCAAAATTATCAGCTATCCAAGAAGAGAAGAAATCGACGCGCCAGTAAAAGAACAGCTTATCGTAGAATTATACTCTAAGTAATATGTAGCCCTCGAAGTTATTGAAATGAAAGAGAAGGAGGGTTTTGGTATGATCGAGATAGAAAAACCGACCATAAAATGTGAATATTCTGATATAGACAGTAATTACGGAAGATTTATCGTTGAGCCTCTTGAAAGAGGATACGGTATCACTCTTGGCAACAGCTTAAGAAGGATCCTGTTATCATCTCTTCCGGGAGCAGCTGTTACTTCAATAAGAATAGACGGGATTCTTCATGAATTTTCAACTATTCCGGGCGTTAAGGAAGATGTTACAGAGATCATCCTTAATCTGAAGAGACTTGCTGTAAGGATCAACGGAGATGGACCTAAAAAAGCGTTGATAAATATCACCGGCCCTAAAGAAGTTACGGCTGCTGATATCATGATCGACAGCGAAGTTGAAATTTTCAATCCTGAGCTGCACATCGCAACTTTGGATGAAAACTCAGTATTATCAATGGAGATCAACCTTGCAAGAGGCAGAGGCTATGTTTTAGCCGAACAGAATAAAACAGATTCTATGCCTATCGCAGTTATCCCGGTGGATTCCATTTATACTCCTGTAAAAAAAGTAAACTTCACAGTTGAAAATACAAGAGTAGGCCAGGTAACTGACTACGACAAACTTACATTGGAAATCTGGACAGACGGAAGTATCAGACCGGAAGAAGGAGTTTCAATAGGTGCTAAAATAATGCAGGAACATCTTAACCTGTTTATTAAGCTTACAGACAGCATTGATATGGTCGAAATCATGGTTGAAAAAGAAGAAGATCAGAAGGAAAAGGTTCTTGAAATGACTATTGAAGAACTGGAACTTTCTGTAAGATCTTTCAACTGTTTAAAGAGAGCTGGTATCAATACCGTTGAGGAATTGACCCACAAATCTGAAGAAGATATGATGAAGGTTAGAAACCTTGGTAAAAAATCGCTTGACGAAGTTAAATTTAAGCTGGAGGAATTAGGCCTTGGCTTAAGACCCAGCGATGACTAAGTAGCAAAGGAGGGATTAACGTGCCGGGAATTAAAAAATTAGGTAGACCTACAGCACATAGAAATCTGATGCTTAGGAACTTAGTGACAAGCTTCCTCCGTGAAGGAAAGATCACTACTACTGAAATGCGCGCAAAGGAAACAAGAAGAATCGCAGAAAAGATGATTACATTGGCTAAAAGAGGAGACTTACACGCAAGAAGACAGGTTCTCTCTTATGTTTTAGATGAAGATGTAGTTAGAAAATTATTTGACGAAATCGCGCCAAATTATAAAGACAGAAACGGTGGTTACACAAGACTTATGAAATTAGGTCCAAGAAAAGGCGACGCTGCCGAAATGGTTATCATCGAATTAGTTTAAGCTTTGTTAAAGGGCGGTCTATCAGACCGCCCTTATTTCGCTAATAAGAGACAGGTATGGAAAATATAATTAAAGTTCAAGATGTGACATTTGAATATAGAAGGACCGGAAATGAAACCTCTGCAATACTTGCGTTAGACGATATCAGTCTTGATATTGAGAAAGGCAGTTTTACTGCAATAATTGGTGTCAACGGTTCGGGAAAATCCACCTTAGCAAAGAATATGAACGGTCTTATGCTTCCTACAGGAGGAAAGGTCTATGTGAAGGGAATGGATACTACAGACAGTTCACAGATTTGGGATATCAGGCAAACCGTTGGAATGGTATTCCAGAATCCGGACAATCAGATGGTTTCTGCGGTAGTGGAAGACGACATAGCCTTTGGCCCTGAAAACCTTGGAGTGGAGCCTGAAGAGATCAGAAGAAGGGTAGATATGTCTCTGCAGGCTGTAGGAATGTACGATTTCAGAAAAAAAGCACCTCACATGCTGTCAGGGGGACAGAAACAAAGGATCGCTATAGCGGGAGTGGTTGCTATGCTTCCGGAATGCATTGTTTTTGATGAACCTACAGCGATGCTGGATCCTCAGGGAAGAAGAGAAGTTTTAGATATAATAGAGAAATTAAATAAAGAATCCGGAAAGACTATAGTGCTGATCACTCATTTTATGGATGAAGTGGCAAATGCGGACAGGATCGTCGTTATGGACGGCGGAAAAATAGTTATGGACGGGAAACCCCAGGATATATTTGTTAGGAACGATGAACTGAAAGGTTTGGGACTGGATGTGCCTTTTGCGGCGGAACTGGCCTGCAGATTAAGACAGCGAGGGATATATATCCCGGAAAACATAATCCTGATGGATGAACTGGCGGATCATATAAAGGAAAACTGTTAGTATTGAGATTCAATACAATAGGAGAATGTAATGTCGATAAGGATTGAAAATCTGACTCATATATATAATAAAGGTCTTAGTTATGAAACTAAAGCTTTGGATGATGTGAGTTTAACAATAGAAGATAAGGAATTTGTAGGGATCATCGGTCACACAGGATCAGGAAAATCTACACTGATCCAGCATATAAACGGCATACTTAAACCGGAAAGCGGAAGGATATATATCAATGATACGGATATTACCGAAAAAGGGGTAAAACTGTCGGACATAAGAAAGCGTGTTGGACTGGTCTTTCAGTACCCGGAATATCAGCTTTTTGAAGATACGGTGGAAAAAGATATAGCTTTCGGACCGTTGAATATGGGATTAAGCCCGGAAGAAGTTGATGTGAGAGTTCATGAAGCTATGGAACTGGTAGGTCTTGATCACGAGGAGTTTGCAGGAAGATCACCCTTTGAACTATCCGGAGGTCAAAAAAGAAGGGTGGCTATTGCCGGAGTTATAGCTATGAAGCCGGAAGTGCTCATCATGGATGAACCTACAGCAGGGCTGGATCCTAAAGCCCATAAAGATATAGTGGAAATGCTTGTCAAACTGCATCGAATGACTGAATGCAACATATTGCTGGTTTCTCACAATATGGAGGATGTTGCGGAGATCGTTGACAAGATAATCGTAATGCACAGAGGGAAAGTTTTCTCCCAGGGTTCTCCGGCGGAGATATACAAAGAAAGGGACAGGCTTCTTGACATTGGTCTGGAGGTCCCTCAAGCTATGCTTTTTATGAAAAAGCTTGAAGACAGAGGGATCTTTGTTGAAAACAACGTAATGACTATGGACGAGGCTGTTCGGGAGATAGAAAAGCTCCTGAGGAAAAGAACATGATAAGAGATATTACACTTGGTCAATACTATCCGGGAGATTCTTTTATCCACAGACTGGACCCCAGATTAAAGATAATAGCAACACTGGTATATATAGTAGCATTGTTTATAATGGTAGACTTTACAAGCTATATTTTTACCATTTCCTATATGGCGGCAGTAATAATTATATCCAAAGTTCCTCTTAGCTTTATATTAAGAGGGATGAAACCTATAATACTGATACTTGCCTGTACTTTTCTTATCAATCTGTTTATGATAAAAGGCGGAGACGTGCTGCTGGATATGGGATTTTTGACAGTTACAGAAAAGGGATTGCGGACAGCGATATTTCTGGCAACTAGACTTATAATGCTGTTGATCGTTTCTTCGATGCTCACCTTTACAACAAAGCCCATAATGCTGACAGACGGTATAGAAAGCCTGCTTAAACCTTTTAAGAAAATAGGCGTGCCTGCTCATGAACTTGCTATGATGATGTCTATAGCCCTGAGATTTATTCCTACTCTGCTTGAAGAAACGGACAAAATAATGAAAGCTCAGCTAGCAAGAGGTGCAGACTTTGAAAACGGAAGTATTATAAAAAGAGCAAAAGGGCTGATCCCGATACTTATACCTTTGTTTATAAGTGCTTTCAGAAGGGCTGATGAGCTTGCTATGGCTATGGAAGCCAGATGCTACAAAGGCGGAGACAACAGGACAAGGCTTCACAGCCTGAAGTTTACCTATCGCGATCTGATCGCAACCATAGCAACGGTGATTATGGTAGCGGCGCTCGTGATACAAAGAATATTAATGTGACAAAATACACAAACTTGACACAAAATTGTCACAAATATATGTGATATTTGTATTAACAGATAGAGAGGGCAGATAGGGATATCTGCCCTTTTGTATAAAGGAGGGATCGCAATGCAGAATGTTTTGATCGCTGAAGATGAACAAAAGCTTAGGGAGATAGTTGTAAAATATTTAAAAAAAGAAGGATATAATGTTTTTGAAGCTGAGGATGGAGAGAAAGCTTTGGAAATATTTAATAATGAGCCTGTTGATATAGTCATACTGGATGTAATGATGCCTAATGTTGACGGGTGGTCCTGCTGCAGAGAGATAAGAAAGACATCTGATGTGCCTATCATAATGCTAACTGCAAGAAGTGAAGAAAATGACAGAGTGTTTGGCTTTGAGCTGGGAGCTGACGACTATGTTACGAAGCCTTTCAGCAACAGAGAGCTTATGATGAGAGTAAGATCTCTTATAAGAAGAAGCAATAAAGGCTCAGAAACTATACTTGAAGCAGGAAAAATAAAGATAAATGTAAGAGCTCACAGGGTGATCATGGATGGTAAAGAACTGGAGCTTTCACCTAAAGAATACGATCTTCTCATGTTTTTCTGGGAGAACTGTGACATTGCTCTTTCCAGAGAAAAGATCATAGATAAGATCTGGGGATATGATTACTACGGAGATATGAGGACTATAGACACCCATATAAAAAGACTGAGAAGCAAGATAAAGGATTCAGGCTGTGAAATACAGACAGTAAGAGGTGTGGGATACAGATTTTACATTAGCGAGGAATAGTGGATAGAAATGAAAAAATCGATATTTACAAGGACATTTGTAACCATACTGATAACTGTTCTGATCATTCTTGCGGCTGCCTATACAGTGACCAGTCTTTTCGCGGAAAATATTTATTATTCCAGCAAAATAGCTCAGGCCAAAGAAACTGCTAAAGCGGTAGAAGGGCTGCTTGATGAAACAAGCATGAGTTACGAGGAATTTATATATAATGTAGACGAACTTGTGATACAGATAGGCGGCAGGATAATAATCCTGGACAAGGATAATGCGATGGTCTACGGAAGCAGAGCTAATGCGGACTTAAATAATATAAATGAGTTTGTGCCGCCGGAGTCTGTGAATTTGAGGGCGGGAAACAGTCAAATATACGAATATAAAAACAGTTCAGGTGAAATAGTTCAGTATACTTACGGAGAAAGGCTGGATAATGGAGTGCTGGTGCTGGTAGGTATTCAGGTAAAGGCTATCACAGATACAGTTGCCATCATAAAGAGGATAATGATGTTTGTTATGATAGCGGCAGGAATAATAGCTGTTGACGCGGCTTATCTGCTGTCCAGAAATATATCGGTACCTCTGGGCAGGTTGAACTACATAGCTAAAGAAATAGGACGTTTGAACTTTGATGTAAGATATGAAGGCAAACGAGAAGATGAAATAGGCACCCTGGGAAATACCCTTAACGAACTTTCTGAAAAACTTGAAAAGAATATCACCGGCCTCAAAAATGAACTTGAAAAAGAAAAGAATATGGAGCATCTGAGAAAACAGTTTATTGCTCAGGCATCCCATGAAATGCAGACTCCTATAGCTATAATAAACAGCTATATGGAAGCTATTGAAGATGGTTTCGTAGAAGACGAAGAGGAAAAAGAACGTTATTATGAGATCATAAAAGATGAGACCAACAAGATGAGCAAAATGGTAAAAAGTATGCTCGACCTGTCTCAAATTGAGTCCGGCACATTTACCATCAAAAGAGCCGAATTCGATATATATGGCCTTTTAGAGCCGGCTTGTGAAAAATTCAAGATACTGGCAGAAGCTCAGGACGTGAATTTCCTTCACAGCGATATACCAAAGAATGCATTCTATGTTTACGGAGATGAATTCAGACTTGAGCAGGTACTTACCAATTTCATTTCAAACGCGTATAAACATACTTTGCCGGGTAAGAAGACTGTGCTGTCTTTTGCTGAGATCAAGGAAGAGGAAATGGTGGAGCCGCCTTATTCCAGATATGAACAGGGCATAAGGATATCTGTTTGGAATGAAGGTGAAGGTATAAACGAAGAAGATCTGCCATATATCTGGGAAAGCTTTTACAAAGCAAAGACTCTTACAGGACAAAAAGGGACCGGATTGGGCTTGTCCATATCAAGAAGTATCCTGCAGCATCACGGATATGCTTTCGGTGCTGATAATGTGGGTGACGGAGTGGAATTCTGGTTTGAAGCGGCAGGAAGATTTGAGAAATAAAGGTAGAGTTTTTGCCTTTGGGAGACTATAATATATAGAGAAAATTATGGTTATCAGAGAGGTAAGCTATGAGCAGACTAATTAAAATATATAAAGAAGAAAGACGTTTAGAGTTTTGGGACAACGAAGAATTGATCAAATCATACAGAGCGGGACTGGGCTTTTCTCCTAAGGGGGCAAAGATCCGTGAAGGGGATGGGAGAGTACCTGAAGGCGACTACTATGTATGTACGAAAAATGAGCAAAGCAAATTCACTTTGTTTATGGGTCTGAGTTATCCTAACGCCAAAGATGCTGAAAGAGGTCTCAGGGACGGTTTGATCGATCAGGAACAGCATGACAGGATAGTAGAGGCTATAAACAATCATCTTCGCCCGGACTGGGAAACGGATCTTGGCGGGAAGATAGGCATACACGGTAAAGGCAGTGCTTTTGACTGGACTGCCGGCTGTGTGGCTTTAGATGATGAAGACATCATAGATCTATGGAAGTATGTGGAAAAAGGAGACCGGGTCATTATCTACCCGTAACATAAAAGCAGATGAGATACAGACGAGTTAAAGGGGCTACAGAGAAATTCGAGATCCTAAGCAGATATATCACTAAAGGAGCGGAAGAACATAAGGGAAGATGGTCCGAAGTGTTTGGAAACGGTAAGCCTGTTTTTCTTGAAATGGGATGCGGCAAAGGAAAATTTCTTGTGGAACTGGCAAAAAAGAATCCGCAGAACAATTATATCGGAGTGGAAGGTCAGGAAAAGGTGCTTCTGAGAGCGGCTCAAAGAGCCAGTGAGGAAGGCTTGGACAATATCACTTTTGTTTGTGAATTTTTAAGACATCCGGAGGATTGTTTTGAAAAGGATGAGATATCTGGTATTTATTTAAATTTCAGCGATCCGTGGCCGAAAGCCAGACACGCGAAAAGAAGGCTGACTCATACCAGATTCCTTAATGGATACAAAAAGTTTTTGAGATCGGATGGAGAGATACAGTTTAAAACAGATAATGACGATTTATTTGACTTTTCCGTGGAGGAGATACAAAACAACGGATTCACATTGCTGGAACTTTCCTATGATCTTCATAATACAATATTGAATGCTCGAGAAGTAACCACAGAATATGAAGAAAAATTCAAACTGTGGGGCAAAAAAATAAAATATTTAAAATGCAGAGTTTAGCAAAAAGAGTGTTTCGGGACTGCCCGCAACACTCTTTTTTCATTGATAATATGCCTATTTGAGAGCAAATGATTCACAGTCTGTGCATTTGGTTTCGGTAGGATTGCTTTCGTGTGTTCCTACTGAAATAGCATTTAAGCTGCAGAAATTTTCTGACTGACAATGATGTTTGCACTGATTAACAGAGCATTTGATAGATTTATTAGCTTGCATCTGAATACCTCCGTTTTTTATATTGAGAAATGTCTCACATTTATTATGTCATGCGTAAAAAATATTATTCGAGAGTATATATATTGGTATTTTTGTTGAAAATAAAGTATGAAAACCGAAAGCAACAACAGAAGTATACATTTTGGAGGGAGATTTAATGAGAGATTTTTTTACGATGAGCAGACAGCAGTTTTGGATCGCGACGATAGTGAGCGGATGTTTGATACTGATAGCATTGTTTTATGGATTGATCACTTGGAACGAGGCGGGAAGCGGAGAAGGAACAGGAAACACGGCAACAGATATGGCATCAGGACAAGAATTACAGGCAGACGCAGATCCAAAAACATCAGAAGAGGAAGGCCTTCGTGCAGAAACAGCAAATGGCATGCCTTCAGAGGATTCATCTGAAACTGCGGGAAATGATGTGGTGAGCAGTTCTGCAAATTATATGCTTCCTGTTAAAGGTGAAGTGTTCAGAACCCACAGTATGACAGAACTCACATATTTTCCTACTTTAAATCAGTATATGGCACACAGAGGGATAGATATACTTGCACCGGCGGGGACAGAAGTATGTGCGGCGGCAGAAGGACTGGTATCTAAAGTTATGGACGACAAAGCAATGGGAAAGACTGTCTGGATAGCTCATGCAGGAGAAATAATAACTGTATACTCGAATTTAAATGAAGACATAGCAGTGGAGGAAGGGGATACAGTGACTAAAGGACAGGTGATAGGGACTGCAGGAAACACATCTTTGTTTGAAAAATCTGACGAACCTCATATTCATGTAGAAGTATTGGTAAAAGGAGAACCTGTGGATCCGTCAGGATATTTCAGTTATTGATGAATAAAAATGGACTTTGGAGAGGATCCAAAGTCCGATTTGTTTTCAGGGTGCAAATAAGGCCTATTCGTCCCGGCCTTTTTTTTGCTCTTCCATCCTTTTTTCGCTTTCTGCTTCCGATGCCTTTTTAGCTTTAATGTAGAGTATGATAAGGATGACTGCAATTACAGAGTAGGCAATTATTATAGCGGGAGTGCCGCCTATTTCTGAAAGGATTTTTTCCATTATGCCCATTAAGAGCACTGCTGCGGCAATGACTGCAAAAAGTATTAAGGTGATCTTTTTTTTCATATATTTAACCTCATCGATTCATATTACATTGAAATTATATAATATGCGATGAAGCTTTGCAAAGGGATGTTAAAATATAGGTGATCAGTTTTTTCTTGACAGGAATAGATGTTGAGAGTAAACTTAAAAACTGTGTTATCTTAGAATTGTAAATGAGGGTGAAAAAGAAAGATGCAGGACAAAAAACTGAGAAATATTGCAATAATTGCCCATGTAGATCATGGTAAAACCACCTTGGTGGATCAGCTCTTAAAACAGTCGGGGGTTTACAGAGATAATCAGACTGTTACTGAAAGGGTCATGGACAGCAATGACCTGGAGAGAGAAAGAGGTATAACTATCCTGGCGAAAAACACTTCTGTCAGGTATAAAGATGTAAAGATAAATATAGTAGATACTCCGGGCCATGCAGATTTTGGCGGGGAAGTAGAGCGAATATTAAAGATGGTGGATGGGGTGCTTCTTTTGGTGGACGCCTTTGAAGGACCTATGCCACAGACAAGATTTGTTCTTCAGAGAGCTTTAGAGCTGGAGCACAAAGTAATTATCGTGGTAAATAAGGTGGATAGACCGGATGAAAGAGCAATGGAAGTCACAGATGAAGCACTGGAACTCCTGTTAGATTTGAATGCTACCGATGAACAGCTTGACTCTCCTATTATATACTGCTCTGCTAAGAAAGGTTATGCCGCTTATTCTGTAGAAGGATTTAAAGAAGCAGAAAAAGCAGGGATCCCGGATATGAGACCGCTTTTGGATACGATCTTAGATCATATTGAAGCGCCGGAGGCAGATGTTGACAGCCCTGTGCAGATCCTCGTATCTTCCATAGATTACAATGAGTACGTAGGAAGGATGGCCGTAGGGAAGATAGAAAGAGGTGTCCTCAGACAAGGGCAGGAAGTTGCTGTGTGCGACTATCATGATGAAACAAAGGTTTATAAAGGAAAGGTATCCAATATATATCAGTTTGAGGATCTGGAGAAAACTGCAGTACAGGAAGCTGCTGCCGGAAATATAGTATCCTTTTCCGGCATAGAAAAGATCACTATAGGCGAGACTGTTTGCGAGCCGTCGGCTGTAGAGCCCCTTCCTTTTGTAAAGATATCTCCACCTACTATAGAAATGGTATTTTCAGTAAATGACGGTCCCTTTGCGGGAAAAGAGGGAAAATATGTGACCTCAAGAAATTTAAGAGACCGTTTATTCAGAGAGCTGCTTAAAGATGTGTCCCTGGAGGTAAGAGAGCTTAACACGGATTCATTTGCGGTAGCCGGAAGAGGAGAGATGCATTTGTCTATCCTTATTGAAACTATGAGAAGAGAAGGATATGAGTTTCTTGTGGGTACCCCGAAAGTATTGTATAAGGATATAGACGGCAGAAAATGCGAGCCTATAGAAAGAGTCGTGATAGACGTGCCTCAGGAAAGCGTTGGGGCAGTAATGGAAAAAATGGGGCCAAGGAAAGGCGAGCTTCAGTCAATGAATCCTATCGGCAGCAGGATAAGGCTTGAACTTTTAGTGCCGGCAAGAGGCCTGTTGGGATATAAAAATGAATTTCTTACAGACACAAGAGGTGAAGGGATAATGAATTCTGTTTTTAACGGGTATGAACCGTATAAAGGAGATATTCCGACAAGAACAGGCGGTTCTCTGATCGCATTTGAGACAGGAGAAGCTGTAGGCTATGGATTATGGAACGCACAGGACAGAGGTATATTGTTCATAGATCCTCAGACACCGGTGTATGCGGGAATGATAGTCGGAGTTTCGCCGAAAAGTGAAGATATAGTGGTGAATGTTTGCAAAAAGAAACATGTTACCAATACCAGAGCCTCCGGCAGTGATGAAGCGCTGAGGCTTACTCCTCCGAAAAGAATGAGCCTTGAGCAGTCTCTGGAATTCATTAAAAATGATGAATTGATGGAAGTGACTCCTAAAAATATAAGATTAAGAAAAAGGATCCTTAATCATGAGGAAAGAATGAAAAGGCGTTCAAAATTAGAACAATATTAATATTAAATTTATCCAATATTCTTAATGTTTAAAGCCGTTTTTAACGGCTTTTTCTTTTTATTTGCTCTTATTCTTTGATTTTCTCTTGATTTTGCATTGGATTAATAATTGTAAAGAAGCCCGTGCTATATTAGTATTAAAATAAGTACAATCAACAAACGATATTGTTGAAAGAAGGAGGAAAAACTATGAAATCAATGAAAAAAGTTCTTGCTCTCGTACTCGCATTAGCATTAGTAATGACAACATTCGTTGCTTGCGGTGGCGGAGAAGAAAGCTCAGAACCATCAGGAGATGAAGTTTACACATTCAAAGTACAGTGTGCTTACCCTCCGGGAGACCAGGCTTATGACGTACATATGCCATTGATCTGCGATCTCATCACAGAATACACAGATGGACAGATCCAGTGGGAATACTATCAGCCAGGTGCTATTTGTGAACCGGGACAGGCTCCTGCATCATTATCAAAAGGTATCTTAGATGCTGCACTTTCAGCTCCTAACGATACAGCTGCAATCGTTCCTGCTGCTTATGCAGAACAGGGTATCCCATTCTGGTGGGCAACAGCTGATCAGGTTTACAGCTGCTTCTATGAACACGGAATGCTTGATTACCTCAGAGAAGAATATGCAAAAGCTAACATCTACTACGGTGCATGGCACGGTGAAGGCGGATACATGCTTATGACAGACTTCCCAGTAGCTACAGTTGATGACTTAAAAGGTAAGAAAGTAAGAGCATCCACATCTTATGCTACACTTATGAACATCGTTGGCGGTTCTCCAGTTCAGATGTCAGGCGGAGACATCTACATGGGTATGAAACTCGGAACAATCGATGGTTACATCTACTCAGTAGCTGAACTCGAAAACTCAGCTCTTAAAGAAGTAACAACAGACGTTATGATCCCTGCAGGATGCATGGGTGCACCATGTAACTTCTTATTCAGCATGGACGCTTGGAATTCACTCACACCAGAACTCCAGGAAAAAGTTAACGAAGCATTAGAACAGTCATTCTGGGATACAACAGCTGCTGCTGAAGAAATCGACTCAGTTGCTATCGAAGCTGCTAAAGCTTACGGCGTAAACTTCAATGAAGTAACAGGCGCTGAATTAGACGCATTCTATGCTGCTGGTGAACAGGTTCTCGCTGACCTCGAAGCTCAGTATCCAGAAGCTCAGAAAGGATTCGATATCCTCAAAGCTTGGAAAGAAGCAGATGCTGCTGCTGCTGAATAATAGCGGTATTAACGAAATATAAAAGATCCTATATATTTTAACGATCTTGTAAATTAAATCACGGAAGGAGGTAAAAACCTCCTTCCATTATTCTGTCTAACGTAAGGAGGTGAGAGAGCGTTGAAAGTATTAGGAAAAATCAGGAACGGAATAGATACTCTTAATGAATATATCGGAAAATTTGCGAAATATATACTTTTAGTGATACTGTTTTGCTTAATGTTTGAAGTAATAGCAAGATATGTATTCAACAGTCCTACTATCTGGGCGCAAGACATCTGTAAGCAGGCATTGGTTGCTCTCGGAGCATTAGGCGGAGGATATGCGTTGCTTTACAATCAGCATGTAAGAGTAGACGTGTTCTATGGTTCATGGTCTGATAAGACAAGAGCAATTGTAGATATATGTACATGTTCATTATACATGCTGTTCCTTGTATTGATGGTTTACCAAACAACGATTTCTTGTATAGACTCATGGACATTCGGTGAAAGAATGCCGACCGTATTCGCACCACCGTTGTACTATATTAAAACCGTTATCCCTATAGGAGCGCTCCTGCTGTTACTGCAGGCGATCTCCAAGCTTATTCATGACATTCAGACTGTGGTAACAGGTAAATCTGAAGGTCTTAAGCATCTTGATTAAAGAAAGGAACGACTATGACATATCCAGTATGGTGTTTTCTGCTCTTATTCGGAGCAATGATCGCATGTCTGTTCCTTGGCATACCTGTTGCACTGGCTTTAGGCGGTATCGCAACAGTAGCTATTCTCATAATCTGGGGAATAGACGGCACTTATGTTTTATCAAATGCGGCGTTCAGTACGTTCTCAACTGATACGTATCTGGCTATCGCCATGTTCCTGCTAATGGGGAACATACTACAAAAGGCCGGCATAGCAGACGGCTTATACGAAATGTTATATAAATGGATGGGAGGCCTTAAAGGCGGTCTTGCTATGGGGACTGTAATCATCTGCGCCATCTTCGGTGCAATGTGCGGCGGCAGCGGTCCTGCCACTATCAAAATGGGACTTATTGCTCTTCCATCAATGCTTAAGAGAGGATACGACAAGAGGATGGCTATGGGCTGTATCGCAGCCGGCGGTGTACTCGGTATCATCATCCCTCCAAGCATACCTATGATCATTCTGGCAAATTACGGCAACTTATCAGTTGGTAAATTATTCTTCGGCGGAGTACTCCCGGGAATAATGTGTGCATGTATCTATATCACATACATTGGAATCATTTGCCATATTAAGCCTTCAATGGGACCTTCTGTTCCAAAGGAAGAAAGAGCATCTTTCAAAGAAAAGCTTATATCTCTGAAATCTCTGATAGGACCTATCATCCTTATCCTTTTGGTACTGGGCTCCATTTACTCAGGTGCTGCTACACCTACAGAAGCAGCGGCAGTAGGCGCATTTGGTGCGTTTATAATCGCGCTTATCAACCGTCAGCTTAAAGGCGGCGTATTCAGCGAAATACTTAAGAAGACATTTGCTCTCACATCCATGGTACTGTGGATCCTCGTAGGCGCAAATCTCTTCAACATAGTTTACAACTATATGGGAGCTTACAACCTCCTTATGGATATCACATCTGCTCTTCCGGGCGGGAAATGGGCTGTGCTCCTGCTGATGATTCTTTTGAACTTCGTTCTTGGATGTCTCATGGACGACTTTGCTATCATCACACTTACTGCACCGCTATATCTGCCTATCATTACAGGTTTAGGCTTCGATCCGCTGTGGTTCGGCCTGGTATTCCTGCTCAACTTACAGATGGCATACCTGACACCGCCTTTCGGATTCAACCTCTTCTACTTAAAGAGCGTTGTGCCAAAGGATATCAAGCTCACAGACATCTACAAATCTGTAATACCTTTTGTTGCATTACAGATCATTGCACTTATACTTTGCATCGTCTTCCCGGAAATCATTACATGGCTTCCAACAAAGATGATCGCATAAGAGACAAAACTAAACATAATATGTTTACAAGCAGGCCTTGCATTATGTTGCAGGGCCTGTTTTTGTGATGTATAAAGCACTGAAATATAAGAAGCGGAAAGTAAAGATATATCGTTTAAAATTTGCCAGAAAACACAGATTTTTAGATTTTATGACAACCTTAATTTATAGTATAATCAATATGAAATAACGAAGAACGTATGCAAAAATTAAATAAGTAGGAGGAATTTTATGGCACGTTTTACATTACCCCGTGATTTATATCATGGAAAAGGCTCTCTTGAAGCTCTCAAAAACTTAAAAGGGACCCGCGCTATGGTCTGTGTAGGCGGCGGTTCAATGAAACGCAACGGTTTTTTGGATAAGGTAAATGCTTACTTAAAGGAAGCCGGAATGGAAGTTGAAGTTTTTGAAGGTATCGAACCGGATCCTTCTGTAGACACTGTTATGAAAGGGGCGGAGGCTATGGCTAAGTTCCAGCCTGACTGGATCGTGGCTATTGGCGGTGGATCTCCTATCGATGCTGCAAAAGCGATGTGGATAAAGTACGAATACCCGGGAATCACTTTTGAAGAAATGTGTGTTGTTTTCGGGATCCCTGAACTCAGGAAAAAAGCGCGTTTCTGTGCTATCCCTTCAACATCAGGAACAGCAACAGAAGTAACTGCATTCTCCGTTATCACTGACTATGAAAAAGGTATAAAATATCCATTAGCTGATTTTGAAATAACACCTGATGTGGCTATAGTTGATCCGGAATTGGCAGAAACCATGCCTCCTAAACTCGTTGCACACACAGGTATGGATGCTATAACTCATGCAATCGAAGCATATGTTTCTACTGCCAACTGCGATTATACAGATCCTCTTGCTATATTCGCAATTAAAATGATACAGAACGATTTAGTGGGATCATATAAAGGCGATATGGCTAAACGTGCGTCTATGCACAATGCTCAATGTCTGGCAGGAATGGCTTTCTCAAATGCACTTCTTGGCATAGTTCATTCAATGGCGCACAAAACAGGTGCTGTATTTGAAGATCTCGGAGCACATATTATACACGGAGCAGCAAACGCAATGTATCTGCCAAAGGTGATCGCTTTTAATGCAAAAGACGAAACAGCTAAGAAGCGTTACGGAGTGATTGCTGACTATATGGGTCTTGAAGGCACAAATGATGATGAAAAGGTGGCTAGCCTCATCAAGTATCTTCGCGGTATGAATGATGCGCTTAATATTCCTCAGTGTATCAAAAACTACGGGGCAGACAGCTACTCATGTGAGCAGGGATTTGTTCCTGAGAATATTTTCCTTGAAAGGCTTCCGGAGATCGCAAAAAATGCTGTCGGAGATGCCTGCACAGGATCTAATCCAAGAGCAATTTCTGTAGAAGAAATGGAAAAGCTGCTTAAATGCTGTTACTACGATACTGAAGTGGATTTCTAACAACGATAAATTATCATATGCAAAACACGACTGCTGTATATCGGCAGTCGTGTTTTTTATAATAAAGAAGCCTTCGGATCTCTCCGAAGGCGTTATTTGTATAAAGAAAACCCCGCGTTTTTTACGCGGGGTTGGTTTTTTGTAAATAAGAGTTACTGCTCTTCGTCTTTAAAGATGCAGTATGTTCTTGCAAATTTGTCGGCCATAGCATCATCTCCCATTCTTTTGTAGGCTTTTGCCAGCAGTTTATAAAGCCTTGCTTCCGTTGGATCGGCGGAAAGAAGAGAAGATATTAATTCGATGGCTTTTTCATAGTTCGCATCGGAAAAAGCAGTCCTTACCTGTTCGCATATGACGGAACGTTCGCTTTGTATCTGAGCAGGGGAAGACGCTATGTCAAGATTGAATTGTTTTAAAGTGTTTTTCAGTCTGTCGGCTGTAAACGGCTTTTGGAGATATGTTATTGCGCCAAGCTGAATGCAGTCAACAGCATTTTTGACTGTTGGGTATGCGGTGATTATTATAACCGGAGTGTTGTTTCCTTCGCTTCTTATTTTTCTGAGGACCTCGGTGCCGCTGACCTCGGGAAGTTTGATATCCAGAAAAACAAGGTCGTATTCCTGACTCCTGAGTTTATCCAACGCTTCCGATCCGGTAGAAGCTGTTTCTACAGTGAAACCTTCCAATTCCAGAGTTTTTTCCAGCAGGATACGTATATTTTTTGTATCATCTACTACTAATGCTCTTTTCATATTTTCCTCCTTATCGTTTGATATCCAGGGTCATTATATTTAAGACCGGTACTGTAAAAGAAAAAACAGAACCTTTAGGAGTGTTGGCGGCACACCATATCTTACCTCCATGAGCAGATATGAGTTCTTTTGATATGGCAAGACCAAGACCTGTACCTCCCAGTTCGATATCGCTTTCGTTTACCTGAAAATACTTTTCGAATATTTTCTCATAATACTGTGGCGGGATGCCCGGCCCCTGATCCGCAACTTGAACAATAATATGATCGTCTATATTTTGAAATGCTTTTATGGTTATCTCATCGCCGTCGTTTGAGTATTTAAAAGCATTGGATAGTATATTGTTGAGGACCCAGATGATCTTATCGCCGTCTGCATTGACCGGCGGCAGGTTTTCCGCAAATTCATATTTGATAGAAATGCCTGTTTTAGCTGTAATATGGTTGAACTGTGAGGCGGATTGTTCGATAAGATTTACGATATCTTCCTTATTGAAGGAGTAAGAAACTTCCGAAGAATCGAACCTGGACAGCTGCAGAAGATTATTTACCAAGTTTGTCAAAGATATGCTGTCTTCTTTTATTGTATACACAAGTTCCTGCTGATCTTCATTTAGGTCGCCCATGGCGGGGTTCTGAAGAAGATCTGCCCCCATAATGATCGAAGTAAGGGGAGTTTTGAATTCATGAGATACAGTTGAGATGAAATTGCTCTTCGTTTTCTCAAATTTCTGTTGTTCATCCAACAGGCTTTTCATTGGTGCTATATGCCGGTTTATCAAGGTGTTTGAAATGATAAACAGAGCTATGGCAAGTACAAGAAACAATATGAAAAGGACTGCGATATCTCTTTTTGTTTTAGAAATCAAATATTCTTTTTCTTCAGATATCCGATCTTCAACATATTCTCTGTAATCCTGAATGGCAGAAAAAACAGATGCCGTTTGAGGAGACAATGAGATTTTATAATAAAGATATGCATCCTCGTGTCCGTTACCGGTATCAGGATAGAAACTCTGGAGCTGAGCAAACATGTCTATATATTTGCTGTACTCGGATTCTATTTGAAAAGTGTAATTGATCTCTTCGGTAGTCGATGCTTTATCATACTCGGTTTTGTAGAGATCAAGAAACGAAGCGGCATAGGACTGGAATGTAGACATAGGTATAGGATCTACACCAGAGAACTGCTGCGCAACCAAAAGATTCTGAGAGTAGAATAAATCTTCCATGGTATCGATATTAGATATCGAAGAATATCGCCCTTCGATCTCATCATCAACAATGTTTGATGAATTGTTATATGCTAAAAACGACATAAAAAGGAAAAGCGCTATCGAAAAGGAAAAGGCAGCCAAATAAACAAGTGCTTTCTTTTTTTCCATAATGTTCTCCCGTAAAATACAATATTAAGTTAAATAGTTATTAAAATTATAGGTTAGAAATACTGATAATTCAAGATAATTATGAGACAAAGGCGTTAAAATTGAGAGCAAAACATGCTTCAGGAAATATTTTGGTGTTTTTTTGAATATAGACAATTAATCCTGCATTAGATAAATAAAAAGAAATAACATAAGTAAGATGGCAAGAAATAGCAAAAGGATCGAAAAAAATTGCAACGAAACAAAAATTTTTGTTGACAATATGGAAGATATTATTCTACATGGTTTGAAAGAGCATATATTTGAAACGTAAGAATAATAATGACATATGATGTAATAAAAACGAACTCTCGAAAAAAGTGCATTATATTTTCCATGTATCGATAAAAATGAAAAATATTTAAAATGTTTGTGTAAATTTGCCGAAAAAAATTTGACAAATAAATGACAAACAAAATATTTTGCCTTTGAAAAAATAAATAAAATTGCCGAAAAAACGCTGTTTTGAAAGAAAAAAATTTTTATAGACGAAGCACAATGAATGTGTTAAAATAGTTTAAACACGAAAGGAGGACGATTATATGTGTATGAGAGTTACTGACCACGTGATTCTTGGTCAGGATGTTGATCCTAAAATGATCGAGATTACAGTTGATGGTCAAAAAATTCCTGCTAAGGAAGGTGAGCCAATTCTGGCTGCATTATTAGCACAGGAAATCATGGTTAATCGTTATACTGTAAAGAGAAATGAACCTAGAGGGTTATTCTGCGGTATCGGACAGTGCACAGACTGTGCAATGATAGTTGATGGTAGAGCAAATGTTAGAACTTGCATCACTCCGGCTGTAGAAGGAATGATCGTTGAAACCCAGTACGGATATGGAGGTGCAGACGATGTTAAATAAGCAGTTATTAATCGTAGGTGCAGGCCCTGCGGGTTTAGCAGCTTCAATCGAAGCAAAAAAAGCTGGCGTTAAAGATGTTCTCGTAGTAGATATCAACATGAAGCCAGGCGGACAGTTATTCAAACAGATACATAAATTCTTCGGTTCAAGTGCACACAGAGCTGGTGTTAGAGGTATGGACACTGGTGCTGCAATGCTTAAAGAAGCAGAAGAATTAGGCGTTGAAATTTGGCTCAACACAGCATGCGTTGGTTTCTTCGATGAAAGAGTAGCATGCATCGAAAAAGGAATGCCTGATGGATCAAAACAGATCGTTTACATGAAGGCAGAAAAAATCATCATCGCTACAGGCGGACAGGAAAACGTTGTAAGATTCAAGGGATGGACAACACCTGGCGTTATGGGTGCTGGTGCAGCTCAGACAATGATTAACGTAAATAAGGTTAAGCCTGGTAACAAGATCGTTATGCTGGGAACAGGTAACGTAGGACTTATCGTATCATACCAGTTAATGCAGGCTGGCTGTGATGTAGTATGTCTCGTAGAAGCAGCTCCTGGAATCGGCGGATACGGCGTTCACGCTTCAAAGATCAGCAGAGCAGGCGTACCTATCTATACAAAACACACAATCAAAGAAGTTAAAGGAAACGGCCCTAACGGCAGAGTATCAGAAGTTACTATCGTTGAAATCGATCCTAAGTTCCAGCACATTGAAGGAACAGAAAAAACATTCGAAGCTGACACAGTAACATTAGCTGCTGGTCTCAAACCTGTTTCTGACTTAGTAAGACTTCAGGATATCGAATTAGTATTCAACGGACCATTTGGCGGTTGGGTACCTACACATAATGAAAAAATGGAAACAACATGCCCAGGCATCTACGTTGCTGGTGACACAACAGGCGTAGAAGAAGCTAACACAGCTCTTGAAGAAGGAAGAGTTGCTGGCGTTTCCGCTGCCGAAGCTCTTGGCGCAATTTCAGCTGCTGATGCAGAAGCTTGGAGAGCTGAAATCTGGACAAGACTCGATGGTCTCAGAATGGGTCCTTTCGGTGAAAAGAGAGCTATTGCTAAAAAAGAAGTTATGGATGCATTTCCAGGCGTAGCAGAAGCTTAGAAAGGAGAAGTGAGCGAATTATGTCAATTAAAGAAGTTGGATATATCAGCCATCAGGAATTAATCGATGCTAAGCAGGATATTTCTGCAGCAAGATATGCTAAAGGCCCTGTAGCTGTAGTAGAATGCGTACAGCAGATCCCATGTAACCCATGTGAAGCGGCATGTAAATTTGGCGCTATCAAAATCGGCGAACCTATCACAAACCTTCCTAAGATCCAGGAAGACAACTGCACAGGTTGCGGCGTTTGCGTAGCACAGTGCCCAGGTCTTGCTATCTTTATCGTAAATAAAACTTATTCAGATACAGAAGCAACAGTTGCATTCCCATACGAATATACACCAGTTCCAAAAGAAGGCGAAGAATGGGAAGCAGTTAACAGAAAAGGTGAATATCAGTGCCAGGCTAAGATCGTAAAAGTTATGAATCCTAAAGCATTTGACAGAACACCTGTTGTTACAGTAGCAATTCCAAAAGAATTTGCTGACGAAGTTAGAAGCGTAAAAAGAAAGTAGAAACTGTGAAGGAGGCATATAAAATGGCAAGAATTGATGATGAAATGCTGGTTTGCCGTTGCGAAGAAGTAACAGTTGGCGAAATCAGAGAAGCTATCGCTCAGGGCGCATTTGACGTTGTGGGTGTTAAAAGAAGAACAAGAGCCGGCATGGGTCTCTGCCAGGGCAGAACATGCGAAAAAATGGTTCAGCAGTTAATCTCTCAGGAACTGGGCGTTGGTCCTCACGAAACAGGTTCTACAAGTGTTAGACCTCCAGTAAGACCAATCAGCTACGGCGCATTAGCAGAGGGGGTATTTTAAAAATGAAGTCATATGATGTCATCGTAATCGGCGGAGGTATAATGGGTACATCTTGTGCTTACTACCTCACACAGGAAGGATTAAAAGTTGCTATCGTTGAAAGAGGCGACATCGCTGGCGGTACAGTATCACATACAGACGGATACATCGGCGCATCAGAAAAACAGCCTGGCGTTGACTCAATGCAGGGCGCAGAATCAATGAAGTTATATGATGAAATGAGAAAAACATTTGATTATGACTTCGAATATTCAGAAAACGAAGATGGCGACCCAATCGGTTTCGTATATTTCTGTGATTCAGAATTCGAATTCGAAAAAGCTAAAGAACAGGTTGCTAAGAACCAGGCTCTCGGTATTGAACAGTATGCTGTAGACCCATACATCCTCAGACAGTTAGAACCTAACTGCGCTAAAGACTTAACAGGCGGTATGTGGGTACCAAAAGACGGTGCTGTATGTCCTTACAGAGTAGCATTCGGTTTCGTAGAAGAAGCTAAGAAAACAGGTTTATTGGACGTTTACACAAGAACAGAAGTTACAGATATCCTTCAGGATCCTAACACAAAAGCAGTTCAGGGCGTTGTTACATCAAAAGGCGAATTCAAAGCTCCTAGAGTTGTAAACGCAGCTGGTTGCTGGTCACCATTCATCGGTGCTATGGTAGGTCTCGAAGTTCCAATCGAACCAAGATTTGGTCAGTTAACAGTAACAGAAAAAACAGGTAAGATCACTCAGAACAGACTTGCTCTTGAATATGGTTACTACCTCACAAAGTTCTTCCAGGACGGCGAAAGACCAATCAACCCATTAGTAAAAGCTTACAACGTATGTCTGAACATCACATCTGACTTAACAGGTAACACAGTAGTTGGTGGCTGCCGTCTGTTCAGAGGATTCAGCATCAAATCAGAATACAGAATCATGCAGGCTGTTGCACAGAGAGGTATCAGATACTATCCAATGCTCAAGAACTTCAATTGTATCAGATCATTCGCTGGTATCAGACCATTCTCACTCGACCATCTTCCAATCGTATCAGATGTAGAAGAAGTTCCTGGATTCTATATGGCTTGCGGTCACGAAGGTGACGGTATCACATTAGGACCTATCACAGGTAAACTTATTTCTCAGTATGTAACAGAAAAACCATTACAGTTCGAATTAGCACATGAACTCGCATGGTCAAGATGGGCAGGCAGAGACATCGCTGCATACAAAGCAAGAGAAGAAGAAAACTCAAAAGCACTCAAAGCTGTTGAAGAAGCTTACCTTGCATCATTAGAAAAATAATTAAAGATATATTACCGCAGGGGCCCTACTCAGAGAGCCCCTAGCGGAGTATATAGAGAACTTCAATTTAATAGGTTTTTGACGCACTTATTCTTATTTTTTATTTCAAGCAACGGTGCGTTGATAACTCTCAACTGCACCGGACCGGACTTTTTATAAGGGGGAAAATAAAATGTCAGATCAGGCTGTAGAAAAACAACAATGGGGTAGCGCGTTTGGGTTTATTATTACATCCATCGGTTACGCTGTAGGTCTTGGAGCTATTTGGAAGTTCCCGTACATGATCGGTATGAACGGCGGCGGTATCTTCCTGCTCATGTGTATCATTTTTGCAATTATCATTGCTATTCCACTTTGCTGGGCTGAATTAACAATCGGTAGATATACACAGAAATCATACATTTCAGCAATGAGAGAATTAAACGGCAAAGGCACAATTTGGGTTGCTGCTGGTTGGCTCGGTGCTGCTACATGTACAATCATGATTTCTTACTATATCACAATCGTATCAGACGTAATGTTCTATATCTTTAAGTTCGCTTCCGGCGGATTAAAAGGTATGTCAATTGAAGAAACATCAGCATACTATTCAGCATTACAGACAGATATGGGATTCAAATGGATCACAGTTCTTATCCTTTACGCTTTAACAATGGTAGTTATCCTTGGCGGCGTACAGAAGGGTCTTGAAAGAGCTAACAAAATCCTCATCCCAGGTCTCTTCATCTTCTTAGTAGTCCTCGCTATCAGAGGCTTAATGCTTCCTGGCGGTATTGACGGTGTTGTTTGGATGTTCACACCAGACTTCTCAGTACTCAGCAGCTCAGTAGTAATGGCTGGTCTCAACCAGTGCTTCTTCTTAGCAGGCGTTGGTATGGCTTCACTGGTATCATTCGGTTCATACCTTGACAGAGAAAATTCAGATATTCCTTTCTCAGGTTCTGTAATCATTCTCTCTAACTTAGTAGTTGCTATGTTAGCTGGTGTTGCTATCTTCACAGCATTATTCTCATACGATATGGAACTTGCTTCAGGTTCAGGTCTCGTATTCATGACAATGCCATACGTATTCTATGACATGCCAGGCGGCGTTCTTTGGGGAACATTATTCTTCGTTCTTCTCTTTGCTGCTGGTTGGTCTTCCGTTCTTGGTCTTTACGAAGGTTCAATCTCTATCGTAAGTGAAGCTGTAGGCTGGACAAGAAAGAAGGGTACTGTTATCATGACAATCATCCTTATCGTTCTTTCAGCTCCAACAGTATTCTCAACAACAATTTGGGCAAATGTAAGACCATTAGGTATGGACCTCTTCACATTCATGGACTTCGTAGCAATGCTCGTAACATTACCTATCGGTGCTATCATCACATCTATCTTCATTGCTACTAAGTTCTGGGATAGATTCCTTGAACACTCCTCAGTTGGTGCTAAGTACTTCAAAGTTCCTAAGTTCTTAAAACCTTGGTATTTAGTAGTACTTCCAGTAGTAACAGCTGCTGTAGTAATCGTAGGTGTAATGGGTTACTTCTAAACAATAGTTATTGTTGTCAAATAAAATTATCCGTTGGCGGGAGCATTCCCGCCGGCGTATGAATAACATACGCCGAGTATCGACTACAAGTGTTTTAACACGGAGGAAAATAATGGATAAAAGATTAAAGAATAGACATTTTGGTTATGCAACACCAGAAAATATGACATGGGTAAACATGTGTGACCATCAGCAGATGTCAGGTTATTCTGTAGGTGTTATCTATATCGAAGACGTATTCTATCCAATGGTTCCTGGTAACGTTGTAAACGCATATACATACGACTTCCCAGTAAGAATGAGAGGAGTTCCAAATCTCGATATCGACAGACTTTTCAGAAGAGATCCATCAATCGCTGATGATATTATCAAATTAGGCGAATACATGATCGAAAAAGAAGGTATCAGAGCTCTCTGTTCAGCATGTGGTTTCTTCGGAAACTTCCACGCACAGGTAGCTGCTGCTCTTGATATCCCAGTTGCTCTTTCAAGCTTAGTTCAGATCAACTGGATCAGATCAGTTATCAAACCTGGTCAGAAAATCGGTATCTTAACAGCAGATAAATCTTCTTTCACATCTGTTCTTCTTGAAAACGTTGGTGTAACTGATGACAGCGATCTTATCGTAAAAGATTTAAGACACGGTGAACACTTCTCTGCTATCTTAGAATACAGAGGCGAATTCGACAACAGTAAGGTTAAAGAAGAGGTTGTTGCAGCTGCTCTCGAACTTATGGACGAAGATGCAGACGTTGGAGCAATCCTTCTCGAATGTTCAGATATGCCACCATATGCATATGCTGTACAGCACGCAACACAGCTTCCAGTATGGGACTTCACAACATTAATTAGATGGCTCCATAACGGAACAACACAGAAACCATATTCAGGTTGGATTTAAGCCATCCGACGTGAAGGTTATTAATTAAATTATTCAGATTAAGAAATTGATCTTTTCAAAAACCTATTGAAGTTTTCCTGAGGCGGCATTTATGCCGCCTCTTTTATCGTTATTGCGGTGTAAGTTTTTTTAAGCTATAATTAATAAAACTCTAAAGAAAGGAATCACTCCATCATGAGAAAACCGGAATTACTGGCACCTGCGGGAAGTATGGAGCATTTTAAAGCTGCTGTTGAGAATGGGGCGGACGCAATATATTTTGGAGGAAAAGGCTTTAATGCCAGGCAGTATGCTGAGAATTTTTCTCCGGAAGAAATAGTTAAGGCTGTCAGATATGCTCATAATAAAGGCGTTAAAGTTTATATGACTGTAAACACTCTTGTTAAGCAAGGTGAATTGGAAGAAGCAGTCATTTTAGCGCAGGAGGCGGCATCTGCAGGAGTAGATGCTTTTATTGTTCAGGACATGGGAGTAGCTTCTGCATTGAGAAAAGAATTTCCCAATGTTCCACTGCATTTAAGCACGCAGGGAACTGTATATGATATAGAGGGGGTAAGATTTGCTCAACGAGCAGGGTTTAAGAGAGTGGTCCTGGCCAGAGAAATGTCTTTAGATGAAATTAAAAACTGTTCTCAAGAAGGTATAGAAACTGAGATTTTTGTTCACGGAGCGTTATGCATGTGTCTTTCCGGACAATGCGCTATGAGCAGTCTTATAGGAGATAGAAGCGGAAACAGAGGAAGCTGTGCACAGCCTTGCAGAAAAAGATATATACTTGAAGATGGAGAAGAAAATAGATTGGGAGATGGGGGGTACCTGCTCAGTCCTAAGGATATTTCCTATCTGAGTGAGCTGGATCAGATACTTGGTTCAGGAGTTTCTTCTTTAAAGATAGAAGGCAGACTCAAGACACCGGAATATGCTGCACTTACAGTCAGCATGTTCAGAAAGTATATAGATGAAGTATGGGCAACAAAGGAAAAACCGGTGATAAACAAAGAGGATTCTGAAAAACTGGAACAAGTTTTCAGCAGAGGAGGATTCACTAAAGGCTACTTATATGGGAAGCAAAATGGAGGATTGCTGTCAGGTGAAAGCCCAAAACATAGAGGTTTGTTTTTAGGAATAGTGAAAAATATAAAACCTTCCTCTGTTAACAAGGACAAAAAGGTTGTTGAAATAGATATAAAGAGAAGTATAACCGTTGGTGACGGAATAGAGATAATAGGGAAAGGATTCCCGGGAGGAGTTGTCACTTTTATAAGCGGTAAAAAAGGTAATGTAAGATCGGCAGAGGCCGGCGAAAAAATATGGCTTGGAGACATTCAAGGCAATATGAGAAAAGGCGATATGGTGTATAAGGTGTCGGATAAAGAGCTTCTCAGGGCTATAAGAAATACCTACGAAAGAGCAGACACTGAAAAAATTGCTGTTAAAGGAAGGTTCTATGCTGCCAAAGGCAGACCTGCAGTTTTCACAGTTACTGACGACATGGGAAGGACTGCAAAGGCAGAAGGCGATATTATGATCGAAGAAGCAAACAATGCGCCAACCGGAAGAGAGTCGATCTTAAAACAGTTATCCAAAACAGGAAATACACCATACGAATTGACAGAGTGCCATGTAGAAATGGAAGAAGGCCTTATGATACCTTTATCGGAAGTAAAAAAAGTCAGAAGAAAAGCATTGGAGATGTTGCAGGATGAGTAATGATAAATTTAGGAGAAATCTATATTTCTATCAATGGGACAGAAAATATATGAGCACGGCTCAAAACAGCTTCAGGATAAGCTGCAGCATCAGAAACTTTGAATATGATGATGATTTAGATGATTTTCAAAAACTGAGAAATATGGGGGTGGAGGTGTACGCATATCTTCCTGTTTTATGGAAGGAAGAGGGCAGGCTTTCTCCGAAAGAACTGGGAAGTCATGTTGATGGTATATATATAGGAAATATAGGGCAGATAAACTGGGGAAAAAAGACCGGGAAACCTCTTATGGCAGATGCCGGACTTAATATTTACAATGGAGAAGCAGCAAAGTTTTATTTGAATCAAGGTTTCAAAGGAACAGTTATATCCTATGAACTGGATCCTGTGGAAAAGGATTTTTTCAAAGTATTGGAAGCAGATGAAGCTTATGTTAATGCTGAGTTGGAAATATTACGCTTTGGCAGAGTTCCTGCCATGGTCAGTGAGTATTGTCCCCTTGCCGGAGCTGAAGGTGTAAAAGGAAGAAGCTGCGGAAAGTGTATGGAGCATAATCCGGTTTATCTTAAAGACGGAAGGGGAGAAAGATATCCGGTCATTCTTGATGATTCAAGATGCACTTCTGCTATCCTGAGTAAAGATAGTTTGAACAGGAAGAATAGCGCAAAAGTTTTAAAAGGATGGAAAAACAGTATACAAAGGATCACTGTTTTCGACGAGAGTCCGTCATTCATTTCTAGGATTTAATGTAAGTGCTCGGCAATAATAATTTTAGGTGACTGATATGAAAAATGGCAAACCATATATTATGATCGCAGATGACGATAAAGAGATAAGAGATATATTAAGACTGTTATTAAACGGGGAAGGCTATGAGGTGATCGCGGCAGAAAACGGCAAAAAAGCTGTAGCTGAAGCATCAGAGGATATAGATCTCTATGTACTTGATGTGAATATGCCTGAGCTGTCAGGATTCATGGCTGCAGCAGAGATACGAAGAGCTTATGATGCACCCATAGTGTTTTTGACGGCGTACTCGACTGAGTCTGATAAGGTAATGGGATTTTCCGCAGGTGCTGATGACTATATAGTAAAACCTTTTTCAAATATAGAATTTATCATGAGGATCAAGGCGATCTTGAGGAGAAGTGTAAGATCAATGGAGCACAAAGCTTCAGCTGACACTAAAAGACAGATCTTTTTTGGCGACCTAATACTGGATCAGGATAGTCAGTCTGTTATTCGAGAAGAAGAAGTGATCCCTCTTACATATACAGAATTTAAGATCCTGGAACTTCTTGTGACTCATAAAAAGAAGATCTATTCTTTAGAGAATATATATCAAAGTATTTGGGAAGAAGAGCCTGTCGGAGACAGCTCTATTATGGTGCATATAAAAAACATCAGGAAAAAGATCGGGGATGAATCCAGGAATCCCAGATATATAAAAACTGCATGGGGAAAGGGATACTATGTCGAATAAAGGAGAAAAGAGACTAAAAAGCAGATTGGCAAGAGAGATACTGGGTTTATTTGCCGCTACGGCATCTATATCGATTTTCTTTTTTTATTTTCTTAGCAGGATGGCCGACTCCATAGTGATATCTTATTGTGAGAAAAACGGTATATATTTTACCGAAATACAGGAACTTGTGGTGGATGGCTGGATAAATAATATCAGTTTTGCGGCTTCCGTGGTGCTGTTTATAGTGCTGTTCCTGTTTCTTATTGGGCAGAAATTGGGATATCTTAGAGAAATAATAAAAGGTATAGAAGCCTTGCGTATGCATCGCATGGATCATGTCATTCCAGTGGAAGGCAGAAATGAGCTTACGGAACTGGCTGAAAGCATTAATTTCTTGGCAAGGACGGAAAGAGAGCTGCAGTTGAAAGAGGCTTTGATGAGAGAAGAGAAAGAGGGGCTTATCCGAGCACTTTCTCACGATATAAGGACACCTCTTACTTCTATTCTGTCCTTCTCCGAGTATATGGGAGAAAAAGATAATATAGAGCCTAAAGAGATCAAAGAGTATGCGGAACTTATGAGGCAAAAGGCTGAGCAGATAAAAAGCCTGACGGATCGTTTGCTTGACGGAGGGGAAAGGATACTTGAAAGATTTGAAAACGGAAGATTCCTTATGGAACAGTTGGCAGATGAGTGGCAGGCAGATCTGGAGGAAAGCTTTCTTTGTGAAACCGATATGAAAGGATGTCCTCAGTTTTCAGGGGAATTTGATATACAGGAACTCAGAAGGATATTCGATAACCTTGCATCGAATATAAAAAAATATGCAGATCCGGAGAAGCCGGTATCCTTGAAGATATATGAAAAAGAAAAACGGCTGCTGATAGAGCAGAAGAATAAACGCAGAAAAATAATTTCAGGAATAGAGAGCAGCGGGATAGGGCTTGAGAGCGTAAGAAAGATAGCGGAACAGTACGGAGGCTCCATAAAAGTCGAAGAGAATGAGGAAGAGTTTTCTATAGAGATCGTTCTTATAGAGATTATGTAGATATCTTCAGAATTCTTTAGAAATACATAGAGTTTTTTTTTACTTTTATGCTGCATAGTAAAAATACAAAGATAATAGTACAGAAAAAGGAGGGGCTGTATATGATAGATCCATTGGGAGCATTAGTGCTGACATTTATTGTAATGAGCGTTATCAGTGTCATCGGAATAATTTTGATGTTCTTAGTTAAAAATGAGAAGGTAAAGAACGGACTGTTCTATTTTATGACAGTGTGGGGAATGATAGTAGCTTACTGTAATGCTTCAGGTCTGCCTGAAAACTGGACAGGAGCTATAGCTCTGGCTTGGGGCTTGGGCGCAATGAGTGTGGCTGCACTGCTGGTACAGTTGTGTATGAAAGGTGAAAAGAAATTCCTTATATCAAGACTGCTGGTAACAGTATCTGTGGCTGCGGGAGTATTAGACTGCTTCATATTATAGCAATATTAAGAGGGCCCTCGAAAGAGAGCCTTCTGTATTTTTTGCCAGAAGGCAGGCAGAACAAATGTTCACTTTGCTGTGTACTTTTTCATAATGATATGGTATAATTACTTCGCTCAATGATTATAAATCATATGTAAAATATAGAGGAAGAAAGCATGGATAAATTCGTATTACGCTCTGAATATAAGCCAATGGGGGACCAGCCCCAGGCTATTGAAAAATTAGCAGAAGGGATAAAAAGAGGGAAAAAGCACCAGACTTTGCTGGGCGTAACAGGCTCAGGCAAAACCTTCACGATTGCTAATGTTATAGAGAAGGTGCAAAAACCTGTGCTGGTGATATCTCATAATAAGACTCTTGCAGCACAGCTTTACGGTGAATTCAAAGAATTCTTCCCCGACAATGCAGTGGAGTATTTTGTGTCCTATTATGATTATTATCAGCCTGAAGCCTATGTGGCTCAGACGGACACATATATTGAAAAAGATTCGGATATAAATGATGAAATAGATAAGCTTAGGCACTCTGCTACGGCGGCGCTGTCTGAAAGAAGAGATGTAATAATCGTTGCCAGTGTATCTTGCATTTATGGCTTGGGAAGCCCGATAGACTATGAAAATCAGGTATTGTCCCTGAGACCCGGCATGGAGAAAAGCAGGCACGAGATAATAAGAAAGCTTGTAGATATACAATATGTAAGAAATGATATGAGTTTTACTCGCGGCACTTTCAGGGTAAGAGGAGATATTATAGATATTTTCCCTGCAGGGTCTGAGAGGACTATCAGGGTAGAGTTGTTTGGCGATGAAGTGGAATCTATAAAAGAGATAAACTACCTCACAGGGGAGATCCTTGGACTGAGAAATCATGTGGCGATCTATCCTGCATCTCATTATGTAACAAGTGAGGAAAACATAGAAAAGGCGGCAGCATCTATAGAAGAGGAGCTGGAAGAACGTATCAAATTTTTTGTTGATAGAGGAAAGCTTCTGGAAGCTCAGAGGATCGAGCAAAGGACCAGATATGATATAGAGATGCTGAAAGAAACGGGAAGCTGCAAAGGCATAGAAAACTATTCCCGTCATCTGACAGGGTTAAAACCGGGAGAAAGGCCCTATACACTGATAGATTATTTTCCTGAAGATTTTCTGCTGATAGTGGATGAGTCTCATGTTATGATGCCTCAGCTTAGAGCAATGTATGCCGGAGATCGCTCCAGGAAAGAATCTTTGGTAGAATACGGCTTTAGACTGCCTTCGGCACTGGACAATAGGCCGATGAAATTTGAAGAGTTTGAAAACACAGTAAATCAAGCTATCTATGTCAGCGCTACACCTGCAGTTTATGAAAAGGAAAAAAGCGAGAATGTTTTCGTGGAGCAGCTCATAAGACCTACGGGGCTGGTGGATCCACATATAGATATAAGACCTACGGAAGGTCAGATGGACGATCTGGTGAGAGAGATAAACCTCGTTGCAGCAAAAGGTGAAAGGGTTTTAGTGACCACACTGACAAAAAAAATGGCTGAAAGTCTCACCGATTATCTGAAGAATATGGGGATAAAAGTAAAGTACATGCATTCAGATACAGAAACTCTGGAAAGAACAGAGATCATAAGAGATCTGAGGCTTGGTGAATTTGATGTGCTTGTGGGAATAAACCTTCTCAGGGAAGGATTGGATCTGCCGGAAGTCTCTCTAATAGCGATCCTTGATGCAGACAAAGAGGGGTTCTTGAGAACGGAGACATCTCTGGTGCAGACTATAGGACGAGCGGCCAGAAACGTAAACGGCAAAGTAGTTATGTATGCTGATTCCATAACTAAGTCCATGCAAAAGGCTATTGAAGAAACTGACAGAAGAAGAAGTATACAGCAAAAGTATAATGAAGAGTACGGGATCACTCCAGAGACCGTTAAAAAGAATATACGTGATAAGATAGAGGCTACCATTGCTGCTGAAGAAGTGGATGTTTTCTATGCGGGAAGTGCGGCTGAACTTACAGCGAAAGAGAGAAAAGATCTTATTTCTAAGCTGGAAAAAGAAATGAGAGACTGCGCACAAGACCTGCAGTTTGAAAGAGCGGCGCAGCTTAGAGACAGGATACTTGAAATAAAGGCTTACAATAAAAGGTAGAGATATGGGAAAGATAGATAAGATAGTAATAAAAGGTGCGAAGGGACATAACCTTAAGAATATAGATGTAGAGATCCCCAGAGATCAGCTGGTAGTCCTAACAGGGTTATCCGGTTCGGGTAAGTCTACTTTAGCTTTTGACACGATTTACGCGGAAGGTCAGAGAAAATATGTAGAGAGTCTTTCTGCGTATGCAAGACAGTTTTTGGGCCAGATGGACAAGCCGGATGTGGAATTTATAGAAGGGCTTTCTCCGGCAATATCCATAGATCAGAAAACGACCAGCAGGAATCCAAGATCAACTGTAGGAACAGTTACGGAAATATACGATTATCTTAGACTGCTGTACGCCAGGATAGGGATACCTCATTGTCCGGTTTGCGGAAGGGAGATATCAGGGCAGTCGGTGGATCAGATGGTGGACAGGATCCTTCAGCTGGAAGAAGGGACAAAGCTTATGATACTGGCTCCTGTGGTCAGTGGGAAAAAAGGTGAGCATGAAAAGATAATCGAGAGGATAAAGAAAGAGGGGTTTTCTCGAGTAAGGATCGACGGAGAGGTAATAAACATATCCGAAGAAGAGGTTAAGCTGGAGAAGACGAAAAAACATACAATAGAGATAGTTGTAGATAGGATAGTGGTGAAACAGGGTATAGAGTCCAGACTTTCCGATTCCATAGAGCTGGCCTTGAATAATGCCCAGGGACTGCTGGTGGCATCTGTGATCGGAGGAGAAGACCTCCTTTTCAGCACAAAATTTGCATGTCCGGAACATGGCGAAGGCATACCGGAAATGGAACCGAGAGTTTTTTCATTTAATGCTCCTTTTGGTGCATGTCCGGATTGCAATGGTATAGGCTACATTTTAAGAGTTGACCCGGAGCTTGTTGTGGTAGACAGCAGTAAAAGCATAGCTAAGGGAGCTCTGGGAAGTGTATTTTCATCTATGGATGAGAGCGGGTATTATTATCAGATGATATCTGCGTTGGCAGAAGCTTACGGCGAAGATCTGAATACTCCTTACTATGAATTGTCGGAAGAATTTAGACATGATTTGTTGTACGGATCCGACAAACCTTTGAATTATGTTTTTGAAAGCAGGTATGGCGGAACAAGGACCCATGTGGGACGAAATTTTGAAGGTGTTATTCGAAATCTGGAACGCAGGTACAAAGAAACAAATTCGGATTTCATAAAGGCTAAGATAGAAGAATATATGAGCCTTATACCTTGCGGGACATGTGAGGGGAAAAGGCTTAAACCGGAGGTCCTGGCGGTTACTGTTGGGGGCAAAAATATATATGAATTCACTGAAATGTCAGTGTCAGAGGCTATGGAATTCGTGCAAGGGCTCGAACTGACAGAGAAGGAAAGAATAATTTCCAAAGAGATCCTGAAAGAAATAAAAAACAGGCTCAACTTTATGATAAATGTAGGACTGGATTATCTCACTTTGTCGAGAGCTTCCGGGACATTGTCCGGTGGAGAGGCTCAGAGGATAAGATTGGCTACTCAGATAGGCTCGGGACTTATGGGGGTTCTGTATATCCTTGACGAACCGAGCATAGGTCTACATCAAAGTGATAACGACAAGCTTATTGCAACATTGCGAAACCTTACTGATATAGGGAATACACTTATAGTGGTTGAACATGATGAAGATACTATGAGAGCTGCGGACCATATCATAGATATCGGCCCGGGAGCGGGAGCTCACGGCGGAGAGATAGTTGCCCAGGGAAGCTTTGAAGATATCATGGCCTGTGAAGACTCTATAACAGGACAGTATCTCCGAGGGGTGAAAGAGATACCCGTTCCTAAAATCAGAAATAAGGGCAACGGAAATTTCCTTACAGTAAAGGGTGCAGCTGCCAATAATCTGAAGAATGTGGATGTGAAAATTCCTTTAGGGCTGTTCACTTGCATAACCGGGGTGTCGGGATCCGGAAAAAGCTCTCTTGTAAATGAGATTTTGTATAAAACCTTAGCTTCAAAACTGAACAGAGCAAAGACTAAGCCGGGAAAACATGATATAATAGAAGGGTTAGAGCATGTTGACAAGGTAATAAACATAGATCAGGCACCGATAGGGAGAACTCCGAGATCAAATCCGGCTACTTATACGGGTGTGTTTACTCATATAAGAGATCTGTTTGCGGGACTTCCGGAAGCAAAAGCCCGAGGATATCAAAAAGGAAGATTCAGCTTTAATGTAAAAGGCGGAAGATGTGAAGCGTGTTCCGGTGATGGCATAATCAAGATCGAAATGCACTTTCTGCCGGATGTATATGTGCCTTGTGAAGTTTGCAAAGGGAAACGATACAACAGAGAAACTCTTGAAGTAAAGTACAAAGGTAAGAGCATATATGATGTTCTCGACATGACTGTGGAAGAAGCTCTTGAATTCTTCAAGAATATTCCTCCTATAGTCAAACAGCTGGAAACTCTTTACGAAGTGGGCTTGGGATATATCAAACTGGGTCAGCCTTCTACGCAGTTGTCGGGAGGAGAGGCTCAGAGGATAAAACTGGCGTCAGAGCTGGCTAAAAAGAGTACGGGAAAGACTGTATATATCTTGGATGAGCCTACAACAGGCCTTCATTTTGAGGACGTCAACAAGCTTATACAAGTGCTTGACAGATTAGCCAAAGGAGGCAATACTGTTATAGTAATAGAGCATAATCTCGATGTTATCAAAGTAAGCGATCATATAATAGATCTTGGGCCGGGAGGCGGCAGCCGCGGAGGAATGGTAGTAGCCACAGGAACGCCTGAGGAAATCGCAGAGAATAAAGAGTCTATTACAGGAAAATACCTAAAAAATGTTTTGAAGAAAGGCAGGAAATAATTATGGAAAAAGCCAAGCAGGTTTTTCAGGGAATATATGGAATGATGTGGGAAAAACCCAAAATCAAAAGAAGTTCTATAAAGACTGAAAATACAGCACTTATAATAATAGATATGGTAAATGGATTTGTTCGCGAAGGAGCAATGAAGAATGAACTCGCGGAAGATATAATAGAGCCTATTACAAAGCTCATGGAATTCTGCAAGGCAAACGATATGCCTATAGTTGCATTTGCTGACTGCCATGAGGAAACCTCTCCCGAATTTGAACGTTACGGAAGACATTGTGTTAAAGGTACATCTGAAGCTGAGATCGTGGATGAGATCAAAGCAGTAGGCGGGTATAAACTCATAAACAAGAATTGCACAAATGCAGTCCTTGAAGAAGAATTTCAGCAGTGGCTCAAAGACAATCCTCAGATAACCGATTTTATAGTGACCGGTGTCTGCACAGACATATGCGTGATGCAGTTCTGTCTTACATTGAGAGCATGGTTTGATAAGAATGGACAGAAGTGCAGGATCATACTGCCGCTCAATATGGTAGAAACATATGAGTTCAGAGGTCATCAGATAACTTTGGTAAATACGATGGCGGTATATTTCATAGAAGAAAGCGGAGCAGAGATCTGCAGTAATCTCGACTCATTAAAATTATAGACAAAAATCTGTGATAAACGGAGGAAGAAAATGATAAAGAGTCATAACATGACTATGCTCGTAGACTTTTATGAGTTGACAATGGCGAGCGGATATTTTGAAAGCGGGAAAAAAGATACCATCGCATATTTTGATGTTTTTTACAGAAGAAATCCTGACGGAGGAGGCTTTGCTATTGCGGCAGGGCTGCAGACAGTCATCGATTATGTAAAAAACCTTAATTTCAGTGAAGAAGATATAGAATACCTCAGAAAAAAAGGAAGCTTTTCCGAAGAATTCCTCGACTATCTTAAGAACTTCAAGTGTACTTGTGATATCTGGGCAATTCCGGAAGGGACTCCTGTATTTCCCGGTGAACCTCTTATAACTATCAGGGGTCCTTTAATAGAAGCGCAGCTTATGGAAACATATATCTTACTTGCTGTGAATCATCAAAGTCTTATTGCTACAAAGACGAATCGAATAGTGAGAGCAGCTGAAGGAAGACCGGTCATGGAGTTTGGCTCAAGAAGAGCTCATGGGGAGTCGGCGGCTATCGTAGGAGCAAGAGCAGCATATATTGCGGGAGCGGCAGGAACGGCCTGTGTAAAGGCTGATATAGATTATGGAGTACCGGCTACAGGAACTATGGCTCACAGCTGGGTACAGGTCTTCGGAGACGAATTAACAGCATTCAGAGAGTATGCGAAACAGCACACAGATAACTGCTCTCTTTTGGTAGATACATATGATGTATTGAAGAGCGGAGTTCCGAATGCTATTAAAGTTTTTAAAGAATTCAATCCTGAAAAAATGTCTATTAGAATAGACAGCGGAGATATAACGTATCTTTCAAGGAGTGCAAGAAAGATGCTGGACGAAGCCGGCCTTTTTGAATGTAAGATAATAGCATCAAACTCTCTGGATGAGTATCTGATAAGAGATATGCTTATTCAGGATGCGGCTATAGATTCTTTCGGAGTGGGTGAGAAAATGATAACAGCTAAATCTGAGCCGGTTTTCGGAGGAGTATATAAACTCGTGGCCGTGGAAGAAGACGGCGAGATAAAGCCGAGGATAAAGATAAGTGAGAACATCGAAAAAATAACCAATCCGGGCTTTAAAAAAGCTGTGAGATTTTATGACAAAAATACGAATAAAGCCATAGCGGATCTTATAATGTTGGCCGATGAGACAATAGACGAAAACAAACCGTATAAGCTCTTTAATCCTGAATTTGTGTGGAAAAAGAAGATAATTAATGATTTTTATGTTAAAGAATTGGCAAAACCTATTTTCAAACAGGGGAAATTGGTGTACAATGAGCGAAACACAGAAGAAATCAGGGAATATTGCAAGGAGCAGCTTGACACCCTTTGGCCGGAAGTGAAAAGGTTTGAAAATCCTCACCAGTATTATGTGGATCTTTCAGAGAAGCTTTGGAAGCTGAAGAACGATCTCCTTGAAGGGCATAATTTTAAATAACTAAATGATTTTTTCAGAAGAAAATATAAGGCGGTGCATTAGTATGAAGTATCAGTTTTCAGTAACAAAAACAAAAGTTCCAAAAATTAAACCGGATCCGGACACACTGGGATTTGGCGAAGTGTTTACAGACCATATGTTTTTAATGGATTATAATGAAAGTGAAGGATGGCACAATGGAAGGATCGTTCCTTACGGCCCTCTCGAGCTTGACCCGGCAGCACTTGTTTTACATTATGGCCAGGAAATGTTTGAAGGTCTTAAAGCATATAAAAATCCAGAAGGAAAAGTTGTTCTTTTCAGACCTGAAAAGAATGCGGAACGAACAAATAACACAAACAGAAGAATGTGTATGCCAGAAGTGGATCCTGAACTCTATGTAGAAGCTATCAAAGCTGTAGTTGCTATCGACCAGGATTGGATCCCTGAAAAAGAAGGCACAGCACTTTACATTAGACCGTTTATTATCGCTACAGAACCTTGCCTTAGCGTTAGACCTTCAAAAGAATATCTCTTTGCAGTAGTATTATCACCTGTAGGCCCTTACTATAAGGAAGGAATGGCTCCAACAAAGATCTATGTAGAACAGAACTTCATCAGATCAGTTAAAGGCGGAACAGGCTTTGCTAAGATCGGCGGAAACTATGCAGGCGCAATGCTTTCACAGGAAGTTGCTCATGAAGAAGGATATTCACAGGTACTTTGGCTTGACGGTATCGAAAAGAAGTATGTTGAAGAAATCGGAACATCAAATGCGTTCTTCGTAGTAGACAACGAAGTAATCACAGCTCCTCTGGAAGGAACTATCCTCCCGGGAATCACAAGAGATTCTGTAATCAATGTACTTAGAGGCTGGGGCTACAATGTTAGAGAAGAAAGACTCGCTATCTCAGATCTTTGGGAATACTACAAAGAAGGCAGAGTACAGGAAATCTTCGCATCAGGTACAGCAGCAGTTATCTCACCTGTTGGAGAACTTAAATGGAACGACCACGTAATGATCATCAACAATGGTGAAATAGGCGAAATCTCTCAGAAATTATATGATGAAATCACAGGTATCCAGCTTGGCAAGAGAGAAGACAAGTTCGGATGGGTAGTAAATGTAGACTGATTTGATCAAAGAATTATTGACAAGTAACTTATACTCCCGATCCTGTCGGGAGTATATTTTTATAATAAGAGAAGTGTAAGAAAGAATAAGGTGGTGGAATTATGAAATATCAATTTCCTGTAATTAGAACGATGAATCCTAAAGTGAAACCTGATGAATCAAAGCTTGGCTTCGGGAATTACTTTACAGACCATATGTTTGTTCTGGATTACAATGCAGAACAAGGCTGGCATGGCGGAAGAATAGTTCCTTATGGAAAACTTGTGCTTCCTCCTGCAGCAAGAGTTTTTCACTACGGACAGGAAATGTTTGAAGGCATGAAGGCTTATAGAAGAGAGAATGATATTCCTGTTATTTTCAGAGCTGATAAACATATAGAAAGAGCTCAGGATGCCAACGTAAGAATGTGTATCCCTGATATAGAAACAGAGCTTATTGTGGATGCTGTAAATCAGCTCGTTGACGTGGATAAGGACTGGATACCTTCAGCAGAGGGAACAGCGCTTTATATAAGACCTTTTATTATTGCAACAGAGCCTAAGCTCAGTGTAGGCCCTTCTGTAAGTTATATTTTTGCTATAATCCTCTCGCCTGTAGGATCATATTATGATGAAGGTATTGCACCTGCAAGCGTTTACGTGGAAACTGAATATATCCGTTCGGTGTTAGGCGGCCCGGGATATGTAAAGGTAGGAGCAAACTGTGCAAATACTTTCCTTCCGGTAAAGAATGCAACATCTATGGGATATAATCAGGTGTTATGGCTGGATGCAAAATCAAGAAAATATGTTGAAGAGATCGGTAATGCCAATGCATTTTTTGTTATAGACGGTGAAGTTTTCACTCCTCCTCTTGCAGGAACAGTTCTTCCTGGTATCACAAGAGACAGTGCTATAACACTTCTTAGAGACTTCGGGTATTATATCAGAGAAGAACAGATCGCTATCGAAGATATATATAGATTGCATGCAGAAGGCAGGGTGCAGGAAGTATTCTCAACAGGTACATCTGTAACTGTTTCTCCTGTAGGAAAGATCACATGGAAGGATAAAGAGATCGTGATAAACAACGGTGAAATGGGTCCTGTCGCTAAGAGACTGTATAATGAACTGTCAGGGATCCATACAGGAAAGATCGAAGACACACACGGCTGGATACAGCCTATTAAATAACTATGTTTGATATTAAGGAAAATTTAAAGATGCTCCCGGACAAACCGGGAGTATATCTGTATAAGGATAAATACGGTGAAATAATATATGTGGGTAAAGCTGTCTCTCTTAAGAAAAGGGTAAGGCAGTATTTTCAGTCCCCGGACAGCCTCCCGGCAAAAGTCAAAGCTTTGGTCGAGAACATCGATGAGTTTGAATATATAATAACCGGTTCTGAAATGGAAGCTCTTATTTTGGAAAATAATCTCATCAAAAAGAATATGCCCAGGTATAATGTTCTGCTTAGAGATGATAAGACATATCCTTATATTAAAGTCACCATGAATGAAGAATACCCAAGGCTCATAAAAACTCGCAAAGTTATAAATGACGGTGGTAAGTATTTTGGCCCTTATACGGATGTAGGATCGGTAAATCAGATAATAGATTTTCTAAATAAGTTATATCCTATAAAAAAGTGTTCCTCGCAGGTATTTCAAAAGAATTTCAAGCCTTGTTTGAATTACCATATAGGGTTATGCCGTGGAGTCTGCAGCAGCAATATCTCCAAAAAAGAATATATGGAGATGGTAGAGGAAGTTTTGGCATTTCTGCAGGGAAACAGCAATGAAACAGAAAAAACTCTCGAGGAAAAGATGAAAGCGGCATCTTTAGAGTGTGAGTTTGAAAAGGCTGCTGAATACAGAGATGCGCTGGCAGCAATTCAAATGCTTAGAGAAAAACAAAAGATCGTAACAAATCCTAACAATGAAATGGATATCATCGTATCGGCAGAAGCTTACAACGGTACTGATATAATGCTGTTCTTTGTAAGGAACGGCAAAATGATTGGCAGAGAGAGCTTTAGGATAGATCCTACTATAGAGCAGACACGTGAGGAAAAGATCGCGGCATTTATAAAACAGTATTACTGTGACAAAGCTTTGATCCCAAAAGAAATACTGGTGGAAAGTATTGATTCTGAGTACGAAGCTATAGGGGAATGGCTATCCGATATAAAAGGCAGCAGTGTAAATATTCACGTCCCATTAAAAGGCGAGAAAAAGGCCCTTCTTGATATGGCCGTTCAAAATATAGTTCAATCCAGAGACAGTTTTGAGGAAAGGATGAAAAATCAAAAGGAAAAAACTGTGAAGCTGGAAGAGTCTCTTAAGAGAATGCTTTTGATCGACGGAAAGATCGAAAGGATCGAGGCATACGACATTTCGAATACCTCCGGAGCAGATTCTGTAGGTGTAATGGTAGTCTTTGAAAAAGGTAAAAAGGTACCAAGGGATTATAGGAAATTCAAGATAAAAACTATTGAAGGCCCCAATGATTACGGTAGTCTTCAGGAAGTTATTTACAGAAGATTTAAAAATTATTTTTCGGCGCATGAATCAGGGAAGAATAACGGTTTTGAAAAAAAGCCGGATCTGCTTTTGATAGACGGGGGAGAAAAACAGGCCTCAGCTGTGCAGCAGGTCACGGATGCTATGGGACTGGATATCCCTGTAGTGGGCATGGTGAAAGATGACAAACACAGGACCAAAGATCTTGTTTATAAGGGCAGGCTCTCAGGATTGAAAAACGATAACGAACTGTATAAGTTTGTTTACTTTATACAGGAGGAGGTCCATCGTTTTGCAATAGAATATCACAGGAGTTTAAGATCAAAAACCGTATCTCGCTCTGTTTTGGATAATATATCAGGGATAGGCGAAAGACGAAGAAATACTTTGCTGGAGCATTTTGGGTCTGTAGAGAATATAAAAAATGCTGATGTAGATGAACTGGCAAAGGTAGAAGGGATGAATATGAAAGCAGCCGAAGCGGTAAAAGAATATTTTGCAAATAAAGACAGCAGAGAGTAGTTGCTCTGCTGTCAGTTTTTTATCTTATATGTTTTTTAAAAGACTTCTGAATGTATGGTTCAGTATTTTGATTTGCGTTCCTTTTGAACCAAAGGATGTGGACTGGATTATTCCGGCGCTTTCCAGTTTCCTAAGCGCGTTTAGACATATGGATCTGGTGATCTGTTCTCTGTCTGCGATATCTTTAAGAACCAGCAAAGTCACATCATCGCTTAGTTCTTCGAAAATATATTCTGTAGCTCGAAGTTCAGTGCCTGTAAGGCTTTCTATTGCCATACTTGCCTGCCATTTTTTACGACGAAGATCTTCTTTTTGTTTATGAAGACGTCTTTCGATTTCAACTCCTACGATAGTCGCCACATGTTCTCCCAAAATGATATCCGAGATATCAAATTTATCGGTATATCTGCCAAAGAAAAGGGTTCCAAGTCTTTTGCCCCCTCCGTATATAGGAGTAATAAGATGGAGTTTGCTGAATTGCTTTTCGGGCAGCACGTTAAAAATTGCTTCAGACTCTGCTCCGGTAACATTTATCTTGGTATGTTCTATCTTCAAAAAAGCTGCATTAGCTTCTTCGACCATCCATTCCGATCCGGATTCATAGTCGTATATTATTACAGCATCCTCTTCGTTTTTATAATGTACGCCGAGTATCCTGCCCTTGTTATTTACTATGTATGCGTTTGAATTCATTAGTTCGCTTAAAATTTTACATATTTCACCGAAAGAAAAATCTGCGGCGCTTTTCCTTTCAAAAATACTGTCGATTTTTCTTATCCTCGCTAACAGACTGTTCATAAACCCTCCCATTTATGATGTTTTTTGAAGACTTCCTATGACTAAGCGGCGCTTGAGTCTAACATGTCAGAATTGTCAGATTTTTGACTACAAATAGGCGCAATATTTTTGTTTGAGGCCTATAAAAACCGTAATAACAGAAAAAAATTCTGAGATACAAGATATTTGCGGATTAATTACGTGATATTTTTAATGCATTTACTTTTTTTTCGGATAGTGGTTTAATATATTTGAACTCAAGCAATAACCCTTATAATATTGTTCCCTGGTGTAAAAAGAATAATTCGGCCGTCCGCACGAACGTTGTGCGGACCAACAGCAAAGTCCCGAATAGACCGCGGGATTTTTCTGTTTTTTGCAGCAATACAAAAAAATAAAAATGCGCAGAACAGCGCAAATCAGATAAGATCAGATGTTTTTTCAGGGCCGAATGCTCGGCCCGTATCAACATCTTACAGCATATGATTATTTTCCGTAGATCTCATCAGCTTCAACTATTCTAATGCCGTTTTCTTTAAAGATCTTTTCGGCTTCATCTATGCGGTCAACCTTCATGATAATAAGAGGCTTAACATTTGACTTCATTATAAAGGAGTAAATGTATTCGATGTTTATGTCGGCATCGTCGCATAATGCAAAAATCTCATAAAGAGCACCCGGTTTGTCGGCTATTTCAGCAGCAAGGACTTCGCTGATCTTAGCTGCATATCCAGCTTCTCTAACTGCAGTAAGAGCTCTTTCAGGGTCATCGACTACCAGTCTTAATATTCCGAATTCATTAGTGTCAAAGACAGAGATCGCCCTAACGTCGATATCTTTATTTTTTATGGCTTTTGCAAGTGTTGCTATATGCCCCTTTTTATTCTCAATAAATACGGAAAGTTGTTTTGCATGCATAATGAATTACTCCTTTCTATGTTGTATAACTGCGTGTACGACGCAGGGATAATCTTTTATATTACCTTTTAAACTATCATATAATAGCCTCTTTGGCAACTAATTTTATTATTTTATTTTACATAAAAAGATAGTATAATGAAAAAAACGAAGGAATTTTAAGTAAAGGAGAAAATTCAAATGGATAAAAAGGTTTTTGTACATCTTGCAGAGGGTTTTGAGGAAATCGAAGCATTGGCAACCATAGATATTCTGATCAGAGGAGAGATCGATACAGTGATCGTATCTGTCACAGGAGATCCTATAGTAAGAAGTGTAAGAGGCATAGGCGTGGTGTGTGACAAGCTTTATGAGGAAGTTGATTATGATGACTGTCAAATGATAGTTCTTCCGGGAGGTATTCCGGGAGTTGACAACCTTGGCGCACATGAAGGTTTATGCGAGCAGCTTGCATCTTTTAAGGAGCAGGATAAATGGATAGCGGCTATTTGTGCAGCTCCGATAATCCTTCATAACAACGGTCTTATAGAAGGCAAGACAGTTACTTGCTTCCCGGGATGCGGAGATGACTTCGATGAAGCCACTGTTTTAACGGATAAAGTTGTGGTTGACGATAAACTTATAACCTCTCAGGGGCCGGGAACAGCTATAGAATTCGGATTAAAAATAGTTGAAATGCTTAAAGGCAATGAAATGGCTGATTATGTAAGAGGAAGACTTTTAGCTTAAAAATATCAGTTTACATGAATCGGTTTTGATGTTAGTATGTTATCACTTAGAAAAGGCATTTATTTCAGATAATGTCTAAGTAATATTGTTTTGGAGGTATATCATGTCCGGAAATAAAGATATAGAAAGAAATGAAGAGAATTATCTCACTTTGGAATTTGATGACGGAGTAGAGATCGAATGTGAGATCATGGGTGTTTTCGATGTGAACGGTAAAGAATATATCGCGCTTCTCCCGGATGACGGCACTGATGATGTATATCTGTATGGATATAAAGAAATCGGAGAAGAAGAATTTGAGATCATTGACATTGTTGATGATGCTGAATTTGAAGCTGTTGCTGCGGAATTTGACAGGATCACTATCGAAGAGATCATAGATACAGAAGAATAATGTATGGCCTGATACAGGCAGAATTTGTAAATAACCGCCAAAGCAATGCCTGAGGCGGTTTTATACTTGTCGGAGAAATAAAATGACGAGACTGTTAGAATCATCAGAGTATATGGAAGATGAATTTGCAAAAGAACTGAGTATCCTTGAAAGTGACGGTCTCAAATCAAACCCTTTGAGACTTGAGTATGAGAAAAAAGTTAAAGAACTGAGTCTGCTTAGAGACCGGCTGGTGACGGAAGGAGTGCCGGAATCTGATATGGCGAAGATCCTGCATTATGAAAGGCGTCGCCTGGGAGAAGTATATAAGGATGCAGCGCCTCCTCTTTTCCGGGAATATATACTGTATGCTACGGAAAAGAAATACGGAGACCCTTTAGGTCCTGATTATGAAGCATTAAAGAAAATCAAAAATGATGAACAGATAATAGGATCAGCCGTAAGACCAATAAAAGATCTTGACACAAGACTGAGTGTTGAAGGTTTTATAGAATGGTATGAGAATACTTATAAAAAATAGAAAAGTCCTCTTTCTTACAGGGAAGAGGACTTTTTGAGTTCGGGGCATGCTACTCTGTGGCAGTCTTGGATGGGAAGAGGAAAGAAATAGCATAAATGCCGGCCACGCCGACGATAGCGAAAATGATCCTGCTTATGAGTGAAAGCTGACCGCCGAAGATAGAGGCAACAAGATCGAATCCGAAGAAGCCTATAAGACCCCAATTCAGAGCTCCGATGATGATCAGTATCAAAACTGCATATCTCAAAAAAATCACTCCTTTCATTGTGGATATTATTAACTGATAAAGAAAATCTTATACATGGATATACAGATTTATGATATAATATTAAAGCTGAAGCAAATGAGTATTTTCAATGGCTGACACACATTTTTTACAGGTCAAAAGGAGAGTGGAAAAGTGGAAAGGGCAGGGAATAGAATTAGTATAGATATCAGAAAAAACGGAGTATTTATTGAGAAAAGAGAGTTTGAAGAAGGAACACCTCTTTTAAAGATCGCTGAACTCTATGATAATGACAAAGAGTGCAGGATACTTATTGCCAATAACGGAAAAAAGATCCGGGAACTTCACAAGCTGTTAAGTGTTCAGGACAAGTATCTGGATTTTTATACTTTGGAAAACTATGAAGGATACAGGACTCTGGAGAGGGCTTTGGTTTATATTTTTGTAAGAGCAGCCTGCGAGATCTATGGAATGGAATCATATATAAAAGTGGAGCATTCTTTAGATAAAGGGCTGTACTGTGAAGTTGATCCGTATATAGGAAGGATAGACGATACTTCTGCTGAAAAAATAAAAGAGAAAATGGAGAAGATAGTCGCAGCTGATGAGCCTTTTGAAATAAGTATTTCTTGCAGTGCTTGTCCGAATGTTAAAAGCGTGGAAATCCACACCACAAATAATATATCAGATTGTGAATATTTATTAAAAAATAATCAGATGTATCTATC
>JAFXHN010000125.1 GCA_017536365.1 Bacillota bacterium
TACCGGGCGGCTTCCGCTATATTAAAAGCATTGTCTGCCATCCGCTCTATATCATTTGTTATACTGAACAGCAGATTTATTTCCCTATGCTCGTGAGCCGACAGTTCTTTTCCTGTAAGAGATTTTATATAGTCATTTATTTCTTTTTGCATAGCATTGATTTTCTCTTCTCTTTTTTCTATCTGCGTATACAGTTCTTTATCATACTTCTCAAGAGCCTTTACCGAATCCATATAATTATCTGATGCCATAGAAGTCATAAGCGTCAATTCTTCTCTTACTTGCTTTATAGCTATGGACGGTGTCTCCAGCATACGAGTATCCAGCACGCTTCCGGACATCTCCTTTTCGTTTTCCTGTACGGGAAGTATCCTTACAGCAGCTTTTACAAGAAAATTTATAAAAGGCAAAGCTATAAATGCTGTTACAAGATTGAATGCGGTATGGAAATTTGCTATCTGTCTTGGAATATCTCCCGGGGAAATATCAAGGATCACTTGCACCGCCACGTTTTGAAGGAACAAGCCAAATATAAATACTCCTCCTACATTAAATATGACATGTATCCACGCCGCCCTTTTTGCATTGCGATTTGCACCTATCCCTGATATCAGTGCCGTGCAGGTAGTGCCAAGATTCGATCCCAGTATCAAAGGCACAGCCATATTTATAGTTAAAAGTCCTTGAGCTGCCATAGCCACCATTATTCCCGTAACAGTAGAACTGCTTTGCACAAGCACGGTGATGATTATACCTGCCGTCAGCAAACATATATACGAAGAAACATCCAGCCCGTCAAATCTCATCAAAAATTCCACCACCGCCGGATCTTTTCCCAACGCACCCATAGCGTCCTTCAAAAAAACGATCCCTGTAAACAGCAGTCCGAACCCCACAAAAATCTGCGCAATATTCCGGCTTCTGTCTTTCTCGGTTATCATATGACATATGGCACCTATACCTGCTATAACAGGCGCAGCCGTATCGAGATCAAAAGCCACTATCTGAGCCGTCACTGTTGTGCCTATGTTAGCTCCTATTATGACGCTGGCAGCTTGTGTCAGATTCATTATCCCTGCATTTACAAACCCTACTATCATAACCGTGGTGGCGGAACTGCTTTGAATTATCATAGTAACCAAAGTTCCTGCCCCCACTCCGAAGAATCTGTTTTTGGTACACACTTCAACAACGTTTCTAAGCCTGCTTCCTGCCGCTTTTTCAAGAGAAGCCGACATCAGATTCATACCATATAAAAATATCCCTACGCCGCCCGCGATCTTCAGCAGCATCCATATACTGTCGCTCATATAAGAGTATCCTCCCGATTCATACTATTATAGTATGTCCCGGATCCAATAAAATTCTTCAGTATGACAGCATAAAAAAATAAGGAGCGATAACTCCTTATTCGTCAGAAATTCCGTAATCAGTCAAGTCCCGGAAAACCGGCCTGTCGTAATGCTTCATATATTATTATAGCAGCCGAATTGGAAAGATTGAGAGATCTTAGGTTGACCTCCTGCCCCATAGGTATCCTCACCGCCGTATCATAATGCTTTTCAATAAAATCCTTTGGGAGTCCTTTTGTTTCTTTTCCGAAAAGTATGTAGCATCCATCTTCGTACTTCACATCCGCATAAGTCTTTTCACCTTTAGTCGTAGCCAGATACAGCTTGTCTTCTCCGTGTTTTTCCATAAAATCATCCAGACTTTCATATACCGTTATATCCACGTAAGGCCAATAATCAAGACCGGCTCTTTTCAAATGCTTATCATCTATAGAAAATCCCAGCGGCTTGACCAGATGAAGCGCTGTTCCTGTCGCTGCGCATGTCCTTGCAATATTTCCGGTGTTCTGAGGTATTTCCGGTTCCACCAATACTATATTAAACATAATCCCTCCGTTTTATCTGCTGTGATCATTATTTTTTTATTCTATATCAAAAATTCGGCTATGTACATATTAATAATAAGCGCAAAAATTCACGAATGTATACAAAAACATGCTTTATATTTAATTATTCCGACTTTTATGATAAATTATTAACATCTTTTTGCGACTTTTTTCTTTATACGAAACTTTTTAAAACTTTTTTTCATAAAGTATACATTTTGTATTTTTTTTGTTGAAATTGTGAATTTTGTGTGTTAGACTTGCGTTATGTTTTTATAAAAATTTTTTTAAGGAGAGAAAAAATGGAAAACTCACGTGGTAATTGGGGCAGTAACATTGGTTTCTTAATGGCTGCCGTAGGTTCCGCTGTAGGTCTCGGTAATATCTGGGGCTTCCCTTACAAAATGGGTGCTAACGGCGGTTTCGCATTCTTAATCATTTATTTAGCGCTTGCTTTCATAGTAGGTTTCGTAGTAATGATCTCCGAAATCGCTATCGGTAGAAAAACAGGCAAAGGCGTTATCGGTGCATACCAGGAGATCTCAAAGAAATTTAAATGGCTCGGTTTCTTAGGTATCGCAGCACCAATGCTCATCATGACATTCTATTCAGTACTTGGTGCTTACTGCTTAGAATACTTATTCTTAAATCTTGGCGATTTAGCATTCGGTACACTTAACATGGCCGGCGGAGATCTCTTCGGCGCAATGCTTACTAAGCCTGGTGCATGTATATTCTTCACATTTATGTTTATGGCTATCTGCTTCCTTATCGTAAAGGGCGGTATCAAAGACGGTATCGAAAAATTCAATACAGTAGGTATGCCTGCACTGGCAATCATGCTTCTGATCACTATCATCAGATCAGTATCACTTCCTGGAGCTGCCGAAGGTCTCAAATTCATGTTTGCTCCAAACTTTGAACCACTTAAAGAAAACTTCATTGGTGTACTCTCAGTAGCAGGCGGACAGATGTTCTTCTCACTCTCACTTGCTATGGGTGCTATCATCACATACGGTTCATATCTTTCAAAGAAAGAAGATATCGTTAAGAACTCAGCTATCATCGTTGTTTCCGACACATGCGTAGCTCTTATGGCCGGCCTTGCTGTAATCCCTGCAGCATTCGCACTTGGCGGAGAAGGCGCTGCTATGTCAGGTCCAAAACTCCTGTTCATTACATTACAGGACGTATTCTCAGCTATGGGTAATATAGGACCTCTCTTCGGAGCTGTTTTCTATCTCTTAGTATTCATCGCTGCTATCACATCAGCTATCTCCCTCACAGAAGTAGCTGTAACAACATATGCAGACAGATGCGAAAAGAAAGGCGTTACTCCAAACAGAATCAAAGCTACAGGCGTTGTATGCGTACTCATTTTCTTAGGCGCTTCTGTTGTTGCTGCTGACGGTCTTGGTTCAAACGGTATGTGGGTTCCATTCCAGAACTCCCTCGGTATCGTTGGTGCATTCAATGACTGCTGGTTAGACTTTGTTGACTTCTTCGCTGAAGGTATCATCATGCCTCTCGGTGCATTACTGATGTCACTTATGGTAGGTTGGGAAATCGGCACAGACAAGATCAAAGAAGAAGTTGAAGTTGAAGGAAACAAATTCCACTTCTACACTTTCTACAAGATCTGCCTCAGATTCATCGTTCCTATTGCTATGGCATTCATCCTTCTCGGACAGATCGATGGATTCCTCGGACTCGAAATTTTCAGCTAAGATAAACATAGTATTCCAAGGCTGCCTTCACAGGCAGCCTTTTTTCTTGATTTTTTATAGCTTTTGATCCTAATTATTTCAAAAAACGAAAGACAATTTCCATAAAATATACTATAATATCTATGTATGTTTAATTAACTAAAGAAATGAGGGTGTACCTATGAAAAATGTAAAAGTCGGATTACTCGGACTGGGGAATGTAGGAAAAGGGACTTACAAGATACTCACTCAGAATTCTGAAAAAATATCCGTATTTTCAAACAGCAAGATCGACATTGCTAAGATTCTTGTTTCAGATGTGAACAAGAAAAGGGACATAGATGTTCCTAAGGATATTCTTACAACAGACGCATATCAGATCATCAACGATCCTCAAATAGATGTTATCGTTGAACTTCTCGGCGGCATAGATACTGCCTATGAATATATCAAAGCTTCTCTCGAAAGCGGGAAACACGTTGTTACAGCAAACAAAGCTGTTATCGCAACTCATGGAATGGAGCTTATGAATATTGCCAAAGAAAACAGAGTTCTTCTGCTTCACGAAGCCAGCGTTGCAGGCGGCATACCTATCATAACAGCTATGATGAAGCCTCTCTGCGGAAATGAATTCCAGGAGATCATCGGTATTGTTAACGGCACCACAAACTACATTCTTACTCAGATGAGCGAAAACAATATGGAATACGAAGTAGCTCTTAAACAGGCTCAGGAAAAAGGTTTTGCCGAAGCAGACCCTACATCCGATGTTGAAGGTGAAGATGCCGCTTACAAACTCACTATACTGATGCTCATAGCATTCGGTGTCTACGTTGATCCTAAGATCATTCCAAGAGAAGGTATCACGAAGATATCAAAGGAAGATATTGAATTTGCTTCTCAGTTTGGGTATAAATTAAAACTTCTTGCCGGTGCAAAGAATTCCAGCGGAAGACTTAAATACTATGTCTACCCTACACTGGTTCCTGACTCACATCCATTGGCTTCCGTAAACAATGAATTCAATGCCCTCTTCATCAAAGGCGACGCAGTCGGAGAGCTGATGTTCTACGGTAAAGGAGCCGGCTCAATGCCTACAGGCAGTGCAGTCGTCGGCGATGTGGTTTCTGTAGCAAAATGTATAGGAACTGACCTTCTGGATGTAACTCCTTCACAGCCTTATCCTATCACAGAAGAAGAGCTTGAGCTTACAGGAGAAAGCAAGAGTATGTACTATATCAACTTCCTCGTAGGAGACGAACCTGGCGCTTTAGGAAAGGTTTCAACCACTTTCGGCAACCACGGCATAAGCATCCAGTCAGTAATGCAGCGTTCCAGAGGCCTTGCGGATGTTCCTGTAGTGTACATACTGCATGAAACAAAGAGATATCAGCTAGATGATGCTTTAGCTGAAATAACACAAAACAAATACGTTAAAGAGATCACAAGCATATTAAGAGTACTTTCATAATAAGGAGAAAAAAGCGATGACATTATTTGAACAGTGGAGACATTTACTGGAAAACCAGACAGAAGAAACATTCAGAGACTTTTGGGTAGCGTACAGCACCGCAGAAACAGACATCTACACAGAGATCCTTTCTAAGCCAAGAAGACATCTCAAAGGCGTGGTTTCTGAACTTGCAGAAAAATTCAACACAACAGAAGTTATTTTTACAGGTTTTCTTGACGGCATCAACACAAGCTTAAAGGCACCTCTCGATGTAGAAGCTACAACATCCGAAACAGAAATCGACCTTAAGGTAAACTTTGAAGAACTTTACTTCAATATGCTTGAAGCAGGCGCTGATTATCTTTACAATATTCCACAGTGGGAAAAAGCTCTCTCAGAAGAAAAAAGAGAGGAAGTTAAAAAAAGATGGAAGAAGTCAAAGACTGTTGTTAAAGAAAAAGAACCCGGAAGAAACGATCCATGTCCATGCGGCAGCGGCAAGAAGTATAAGAAATGCTGCGGAGCAAACTAATTCAAAAAACATTCAGATCCGTCGGAACTCCGACGGATCTTTTTTCTTTTATTAAGTATTCTTACAGGGCCCCTTCTGTGCTTTTTTCCATCACTCTTTCAGAAATATACTCCTGAACAGCATTTCTATCTATGCCTAAGGCAACAGAAAACTCCCCGAACAACATTTCCTCTGCCTGCTTCATAAACTTTCCGTCTACTTCTCCAAACTTTCTCTTCTGCTGCTCTGCATATTGTTTTTTAGCATATATAGACATCGTAAGCTCAATAAGATCTGAACAATCGTAGCTTTCAGTCACAGCCTTATAATGATTTCTTAAATCCTGAAGACTGTCTGCATGATACGCTTCTGCCTGTATCGTAGGTATAAGGTCTATCAGCCTTTCTGCTTCTTCCTTGCTTATTACCGGCCTCATAAAAACTCTTGTATTATCCGTTGGTGTATATATGGTTTCAGTATGATATAAAGGTTTAAGCACGTAGTAACAGCGGGTCTTGTCGAATCCGTGTTTGGCATCTTTAGAATCAGGAGCAATTATAGATTCAACGCAGCATACGCCCGTGCTACCATAGATGATATGATCTCCCGGTTTGTATTCACAAATCATTTTTTCTGTTTCCTGCATCTCTTCCTCCTATGAAATAAACATAAAAAAAGTAGTTCTGACAACTGGACTTACGTTCGTCAGAACTACACGCTGTATACATATTTTACCACATTTCCACGGTTTTATGTAAGTAAAATTTCATACGGAAAAACCGTTAGTCGCAGCAGGTCCTCATAGCA
>JAFXHN010000126.1 GCA_017536365.1 Bacillota bacterium
AGCAGAAAAAGAAATCAAAACATTCCATCCGGGAAGATGCGCTTCCGTATCAAAGGACGGAGAACTCATCGGTGTATTCGGAGAGATCTCATCAGCAGTAGTGGAACAGTACAATCTTCCTGAAAGAGTATATGTGGCTGAGCTTGATTTCGAAAAATTATTTAAGCTTTGCGATCTGGAAATACTTTATACACCTATTCCTAAATATCCTGCAATGGACAGAGATATAGCTCTCGTTGTAAAAGACGAAGTTGAATCCGGCGAGATCATCAAGGTCATCAAAGAAAACGGCGGAGAACTCCTTGAAAGAGTAGAACTCTTCGATATTTACAAAGGCAAGCAGGTTGCTGAAGGATGCAAGAGTATGGCATACTCTCTCAGATACAGAGATCTTACAAAGACTCTTACTGACGAAGAGATTGCAGGACCTCATAAGAAGATCCTTGCAGCTCTCAATGAAGCTTTCGGAGCATCTCTTAGAGAAGAATAATATGGGAAATAAAGCGGCGGTCATAATGACCGCCGTTTGCATTAGGGATATTTTAATACTTTCTTCTCAAAACGAAATATGAGATGCAGTAAATCGCCAGGAGGAGACATAAAGCATATGATGAAAACTGAGATAAAGAATCATATCCTGTAAGTTTAAAACCAACTACAGCTGCCGCAGAGATAAATATAAACAGGTAACCGCTCCAAGACCATGCCTTCATAGATATATATCGGTTGCGTTCATCTTTTGTTTCTGTATCGTAGTTTTCTCTGTAATTGGCATTTTTATTGTATTTAATGCCTAAATAGAGATGTATAGCTCCTGCTCCGATAAGACCGCCTCCCATAGCGGACCAAAATGTATCTCTGGTTCCTGTGAAATAAAGTATTTGACATAATATACCCAGTGCTATACCTATGATACCAACTATAAGTCTTTTGTTTTTCATACCATCACCTCTTATTAAGATCCTCTTCATCAAAAATAAAGACTTCTTCTATAGTCATTTTAAAATAGCGTGCGATCTTATAAGCCAAAAAGATCGAAGGATTGTAGCGTCCGTTCTCTAATGAACTGATGGTTTGTCTGGACACCCCCATGGTTTTTGCAAAGTCTTCCTGTTTGATCCCTTTTGACTTTCGGATCTCCTCGATCCGGTTTTTCATATTATCAACCCCTTAAATAAAACTGCGCAGATGTAAAGTGTACTTTACAATATCATAATAGCATTCGCAAAGACGCATGTCAAGTAAACTTTACATATATCTGCTGAGATGATACTGAGCAATATTTGTATTGCCATAGTAAGCAATAAGATTGTATAATAAAAGTTACAACTAACGAATGGAGGTGTGATCCGTGGGAAGCGATAAGAAGAATTCCGTAAAAGTTAACGTATATGGAAAACAATTTAATATTACAGGAGATGCTTCTCGTGGAGATATCATTCGCTGTGCAAGATATGTAGATGAAAAACTTGAAATGCTTCTTGGAGGGAGAGAATATCCTGTTACCACAGATATCCTTACGCTGACAGCTATGAATATTGCGGAGGATTTGTATAAGATCAAAGCGGACAGAGATGAGGCTCTGGCAGTTATAAAGGAAAAGGATAAAGAAATAAACGGATATAATAAGCTTTGGAATGAAGCAAAGGATGGATTCCGAAACGCAAGACAGGAATACGAAGGCGCAAGGGAAGAAATATTAAGCATAGAAGAAGATTACGAATCAGTAAAACAGAATGCTGCAGAACTGGATGCGGAAAATCGCCTTCTTAGAGAAAGAGTTAAAGAATTAGAAGAAGAAATAGAAACATTAAAGGATACAAATCTGCAGATGCAGCTTTTTATCCCGCCTGAATTTGAAAATATAGATCCTGAAAAAGCTTTAGAGATAGAAAAAGTCAGAAAATCCAGCAGACCGGCCGGGTACAACAGAAAGAAAAAGAAGAACAGACACAAGAGAAAAAACAGAGGCTAGATATGAACGAAAGATCACTGAAGATATTAGAATTTAATAAAGTGCGAGAACTGCTGGCAGAGCAGGCAGTATCAAGAGCTGCGAAGAAACTGGCATTGACGCTGGAACCTACAGATGATCCATATCAGATAGAGGAAATGCAGAATGAAACTACCGAAGCAGTATCAGTAATTATTCAAAAAGGAACTATTCCTATTGGCGGTATAAATGATATCCTTCCGTATATCAAATTTGCTGAAAAAGACGGCACGCTGTCGCCTAAGGATCTGCTGGAGATAAAGCAGAATCTATATACGGCCAGGAATATAGCTTCTCATTTAAAGACAGATGTAAATGTGGGAGGAGTTATAGCTGATTACGTTGCAGGCATTACCGTATGCCGCAAAGAGGAAGAAGAGATAGACAGATGCATACTTTCCGAAGAGCAGATCGCCGATGGAGCCAGTGCGGAACTGAGAAGCATCCGTAAAGCTATGATCCGCAAGAATGAAGAACTCAGAGCAAAAATGAGTCATATCATTCAGTCGAGAGATAACAAGGATATCCTTCAGGACAGTATAATCACGATAAGACAGGGCAGGTATGTAATACCGGTAAAACAGGAACACAGAGGCAGAGTGTCCGGTATAGTACATGACCAGTCATCAACAGGTGCCACTCTGTTTATAGAGCCTCAGGCAATAGTTAATCTGAACAACGAGATGAGAGAACTTCAGCTCAAAGAAGAGGCTGAAATAGCAAGGATCCTTCATATGCTGTCGGCAATGGTGGCTATGCAGGCGCCGGGGATAATCGCAAATCAGGATATTTTGATAAAACTTGATTTTGCTTTTGCGAAAGCAAAACTTTCACTTCAGATGAAGGCTATAGAACCGGTCCTTAACGATGACGGATATATAATCATAAAAGAAGGACGCCACCCACTTATAGACAGAAAAAAAGTGGTGCCTATGAGTGTCAGTCTTGGTAAAGATTACGATACTCTGGTCATTACAGGGCCTAACACAGGGGGGAAAACCGTAACTCTCAAAACCGTAGGCCTTATGGTATTGATGACTCAGGCGGGTCTTCACATACCTGCTGAGATAGGCACTAAGATGACGGTTTTCAAAGAGGTATTTGCAGATATAGGTGATGAGCAGAGTATTGAGCAGAGCCTGAGTACTTTCTCCTCTCATATGAAAAATATAGTAGACATAGTCAGCAAAGCGGGCCTTAATTGTCTTGTGCTTTTGGATGAACTGGGAGCGGGAACAGACCCTACCGAAGGTGCGGCATTAGCTATATCGGTGCTGGATCATCTGATAGGCCGAGGCGCAAAAACTATGGCCACCACCCAT
>JAFXHN010000127.1 GCA_017536365.1 Bacillota bacterium
AAAAGATCACTGAAGGATATTTTGCCTGTGCCGGTGGGGAAGGTGACTTGCAATGGATAGAAATACAGGAATAAAAGTATATCTGGTAGCTGTTGTGTGCGCTGTGACCACCGGATTTTCTTTTTTGGCTGCAAAAAAGGCTTTGGTTTGGGGGAATCCTTTGGAGTCTCTGTTTTTCAGATTTGCTGTAGGGTTTCTGTTTGCTGCTGTTCTTGTGGGCTTAAAAGTCGTTAGGACTGATCTGAGAAAGAAAAAAATGGGGCCGCTGCTGATACCGGCGCTTCTGTATTCGGCAGGATTTTTCGGGTTCCAGTTTTTCGGACTTTTGTATGCCTCTTCCGTGGAGGCCGGGATCATTATGGCAGCTCAGCCCGCAATAACTATGATACTGGCTGAACTGGCCATAAAAGAAAAGCCGACAAAGGCTCAGAGAGTCTGTGTTTTTGCGGCTATTCTCGCAGCGGCCTTTATCTCTGCCTATGGCAGCGGAGGCGTAGACACTGTAGATATTAGAGGCATTATACTGATACTGATGTCTACGATATCTTTATCGGCGAATATAGTATATATCAGATGGATAAGAGATGATTACACACCGGCGGAAATAAGCTTTGTTTCCTGCGCAATAGGTTTCGTTATATATTCAGTCGCAGCAGTGATATACGGAGCTTCCAATAGCGGTTTGGGAGATATCTTTGCAAACCTCAGTGAACCCGGTTTTGTGATATCCATCCTGTATTTGGGGATCGCCTGCACCATGCTGACCACTCTTATGAATTCATATGTTATGAGATATCTTGAAGCTGTGAAGGCCAGCGTCCTTGGATGTATTGGAACAGTGATCACACTGCTGGCGGGATTCTTTATCCTTGGAGAGGAACTGGGAGCAATGCAGATACTGTGTTCCGCAGTTATACTGCTGGCCGTTGTAGGAACAAACTATTTTGGAGCAAAGAAAAATGGGTAAGCTGAAAGAAGATTTTGCTGCAGCGTCAGAGCAGCAGAAAATGAAATACTGCAGATTCTTTATAGAAGAAGCCTCTGAAGCCGGAAAGTCAGAAAGGAAAATAAAAGAAGAACTGGTGAAGATCGGAGCCGGCGAAGATATGGTGGAGGAGGTATATTCTCAGATAAGAGAAGAGCTGCCCACGGAAACAGAAAAGGCAGAGCGGGCGGTCAGAAGGATAATAGAGCAGTCAAATAACAACTTTTCGGTATCGGTTTTAAGAAAAATTCTTTATAAACTCTCATACATGGGGTTTGAAGAGGAAATAATAGGCGAAATCGCCGAAAATTTGAGGTTTGAATGGGGATTAGAGGATATTTTCTCTTGACATCTTTTTCATGTGTATTAAAATGTATAAAGAATAAAAATAATGGCTGAGAAAAAGACAGTAGAAGAGAAATTTTCTTTATCAGAGAGACGGTCCGAGGCTGGAAGGCCGTTAAAGAAACTCCCTTTGAAGATCACTTTGGAGCCGGCATATCGAACCTAAGTAAATATGCCCGGGTAATGCACGTTACGTATTAAGAGAGGCATCCCTTTGGGATGTAAACCGGGTGGTACCGCGGCATGAATGTCGTCCCGAGAGCAGAAGCTTTCGGGATTTTTTTACGGTGAGGCGGAAACCCCTTTTGACCAGATAAAAATAAAATTATATAAAGGAGAACATCATGTTTGAAAATTTATCCTCAAAACCTATAGCAGAATTTCAGAATGAACAGGCTGCTGAATGGGAAAAAGAAGATCTTCTTGGCAAATGTGTAGAAACAAGAAAAGGAATGCCTTCATTCGTATTCTATGAAGGACCTCCTACAGCTAACGGAAGACCTGGTATCCATCACGTTATGGCAAGAACACTTAAAGACTCTGTGTGCAGATATAAGACCATGAAAGGCTTCGAAGTTAAGAGAAAAGCCGGATGGGACACACATGGACTGCCTGTAGAGATCGAAGTAGAAAAACAGCTCGGACTCTCAAGCAAACCTGAGATCGAAGAATACGGCATCGCTGAATTCAATGAAAAGTGCAGAGAATCTGTATTCACTTATGAAAAACAGTGGAGAGAAATGACAGAGAGAATGGGTTATATCATCGATCTGGACAATCCGTATATCACACTGGACAACAACTACATCGAATCAGTATGGTGGATCCTCAATAAATTCTTCAAAGAAGGATTTATCTATGAAGGTTACAAGATTCTTCCTTACTGCCCAAGATGCGGAACCGGACTTGCTTCCCACGAAGTAGCTCTCGGATACAAAGAGATCAAATCAAACACAGTGATCGCTAAATTTAAAAAAGCAGATGCTGAAAACGAATACTTCCTGGCATGGACAACAACCCCTTGGACACTGGCATCAAACGTTGCTCTTACAGTAGGAGCAGACATCGATTATATCAAGGTAAAATATGCTGACGGAAATATCTATTACCTTGCAAAAGCTCTTGCAGGCAAAGTCCTTAAAGAAGAATACGAAGTCCTGGAAGAAATGAAGGGCAAAGATCTCGAATATATGGATTATGAACAGCTCATGCCTTTCGTAAAAGCTGACAAAAAAGCTTTCTTCGTTACAACAGCTGACTACGTAACAACTGAAGACGGTACAGGTATCGTTCACACAGCTCCTGCATTCGGTGAAGACGACTATAACACAGGTAAGAGATACGGACTTCCTGTCCTCAATCCTGTTGCAGAAAACGGCAAGTACACAACAACTCCATGGGAAGGCAAATTCGTAATGGATTGTGACGTTGACATCATCAAATGGCTTGCTGCAGAAGATAAATTGTTCGCAAAAGAAAAGGTAGAACACAACTATCCTCATTGCTGGAGATGTCAGACACCGCTCCTTTACTATGCTAAGCCAAGCTGGTACATCGAAATGACAAAGATCAAGGATGTGCTTATCGAAAGCAATAATAAAGTTAACTGGTTCCCTGATTTCGTTGGTGAAAAGAGATTCGGAAACTGGCTGGAAAACCTTAATGACTGGGCTATCTCAAGAAGCAGATACTGGGGAACTCCTCTCAATATCTGGAGATGCGAATGCGGTCATCTTGAATCAGTAGGATCAAGAGCTGAACTGGTAGAAAAAGCTATCGAAGATATCGATGAAACAGTAGAACTCCACAGACCATATGTGGATGATATCCACTTCAAATGTCCGCACTGCGGAAAGACAATGACAAGAGTAACAGACGTTATCGACTGCTGGTTCGACAGCGGCGCTATGCCTTTTGCTCAGCAGCATTATCCGTTTGAAAATGCTGACAAGTTTGATGAAGAACTCTTCCCTGCTGACTTTATCTGTGAAGGTATCGACCAGACAAGAGGCTGGTTCTATTCACTGCTTGCGATCTCAGCATTTATTAAAGGAACTGCACCATACAAAAACGTTCTGGTAAATGACCTTATCCTCGACAAAGAAGGAAAGAAGATGTCAAAATCCAGAGGAAATACAGTAAGCCCATTCGAACTCTTTGACAAATACGGCGCTGACGCAACAAGATGGTATCTGCTTCAGGTATCACCTGCATGGAGCCCAACAAAATTTGACGAAGACGGCCTTATCGAAGTACAGAGCAAATTCTTCGGAACACTGAAGAACGTATACAACTTCTTCGTGCTGTATTCAAACACAGACGATGTAAAGATCGAAGACTGCTTCGTTCCATATGCAGAAAGATCAGAACTTGACAGATGGATCATTTCAAAATACAACAAGCTCGTAAAAGAAGTAACTGCTGAAATGGACAGCTACGACCATATGAGAACAACAAGAAAGATCCAGGAATTCGTAACAGAAGATCTTTCAAACTGGTATATCAGAAGAGCAAGAAGAAGATTCTATCAGGAAGAAATGAACACTGATAAGAAATCTGTATACTGCACAACTTATGAAGTTCTCGTGGGCGTATCAAAACTCATCGCTCCGTTTGCTCCATTCATCTCAGACGAGATCTACAAAAAGCTCACAGGAGAAGAATCAGTTCATATCGCATTCTATCCTGAAGCAGACGAAACTCTTATCGACAGCCATGTTGAAGAAAGAATGGACCTCGTAAGAGCACTGGTTGGTCTCGGCAGAGGTGCGAGAGAAAAAGAAAGGATCAAGGTTAGACAGCCTCTCGGAGAGATCCTTGTGGATGGTAAATATGAAGACCTCATCCTCGATATGACAGATCTTATCAAAGAGGAACTCAACGTTAAGAAGGTCGTATTCGAAAAGGATCTTGATAAATACATGAACTTCAGCCTCAAGCCAAATTTCAAGGCAGCTGGCCCTGTTCTTGGAGCTAAGGTAAAAGCTTTCGGAGCTGCATTAGCAAAAGCAGATGCAAAAGCTGTTGTTGCAGAGATCGAAGCTAAAGGCGAGATAGTTCTTGAACTTAACGGCGAAGCAACATCTATCAGCAGAGATTTGGTAGACGTTATGATCAGTGCAAAAGAAGGTTTCGTTGTATCAATGGAAAACAACCTCTTTACTATCTTAGATACAACTATCACTCAGGAACTCATCGACGAAGGTATCGCTCGTGAATTCATTTCAAAGATCCAGCAGATGAGAAAAGCTCATGACTTTGAAATGATGGATAATATCGAGATCGTTTATACATCAGACGAAGAAGTTGAAAAAGCAGTAGCTGCGTATAAAGAATACATCATGAACGAAACTCTTGCTGTTTCTCTTACAGCCGGAGAAGGCGAGGAAAAAGTTAACCTTAACGGACATGATGCATCTATTATGGTCAAGAGAGTATAACAGACCGGAATGAAGACAGCGGGCGGCCGAGAATGGTCGCCCGTTCTATGTGGAGGAGAGATCATGGTTAAGATCAAAAGTCTAAAATACAGCGAACTGGAAGCTTTTGTGCTGGAACTGGGTGAAAAAAAATTCAGGGCAAAGCAGATCTTCGAATGGATGCATAAAGGTGTAAGAAGTTTTGATGAGATGAAAAACATCTCTAAAGATTTAAAAGAAAAGCTTTCCGAAAAAGCGGATCTGGAAGCATTGGAACTTGAAACTGTGCAGGTATCTAAAAAAGACGGCACAAGAAAATACCTTTTCAGACTTTCTGACGGAGAATTCGTAGAAAGCGTTCTTATGGAATACAGCTACGGTAATACAGTGTGCATTTCCACTCAGGCAGGATGCAGGATGGGATGCGCTTTCTGTGCTTCCTGTGAAGGAGGACTTATAAGAAATCTTACCACCGGTGAGATACTGGATCAGGTACTGGCAGTATCAAAGGATATTGGCGAAAAGGTGGATAATGTAGTGGTAATGGGCGTGGGAGAGCCTTTTGACAATTACGATAATCTGACAGGGTTTATAGACAACATAAATGATAAAAACGGGTTCAATATGGGCATGAGGAGCATAACGGTATCAACCTGCGGACTGGTGCCGGAGATCAAGAGATTTGCGAAAGAATATCCTCAGGTGACACTGGCGATATCTTTGCATGCACCGAACAACGAACTTAGAAACAGGCTCATGCCTGTAAACAGGAAATATGAACTGAAAACGCTTTTGGCTGCCTGCCGTGAATACGTAAAGACCACAAATAAAAGGATCACTTTTGAATATATATTAATAGAAGGAGTAAATGATACTGCAAAACAGGCAAAGGAACTTGCAGATATTCTTAAAGGTCTGCTGTGTCATATCAATCTTATTCCTTTCAACGGTGTCATAGGCAAGGAATTTGTTGCAACTAAGCGGGAAAAAGCGGAAGATTTTAAAGAAACGCTTAAAGAACTGGGCTTTGAAGCTACAGTAAGAAGAGAACTGGGCAGCGACATCGACGGAGCTTGCGGCCAGCTAAGAAGCAAGAGGCGTTAATGTATTAATGAAAAAAATCTTCATTAAGGGTCTTTGACTTATATCATATTCCTGTTATAATGTTAAGTAACTATACTTTGATAATAAGTGCGGATTTATTATATATAGAAAAAAGATGACAGGGGGCGATCAATATGGTGAAGATTATGGTTGGCAAGAAGGGCAGCGGCAAAACAAAGAAAATGATCGATGTAGCAAATGATCACGTTAGAGTCAGTCATGGAAGCATAGTATTTATCAATAATGATAAACGTCTTACTAGAGAGCTTAATTACAGGATAAGAGTCGTATGTGCGGAAGATTATGAACAGCTTGGAAACATAGATGAGTTTACAGGATTTATCCTTGGGATCATAAGCTCTGACCATGATATAGATACTATTTACATAGACAGCATCACAAAACATGCCAATATTTCTCTTGACAACATCTCAGTATTTATTGACAGACTTGATGCAATATCAAAACAGCATGAGGTTGAGTTTATCGTAAGTGTTAGTGCGGATGCGGAAGATATTCAGGGCATCCTTGCGGATCATGAAGTTTTGAACTAGGAATATAAATCGGGGGAGCTGAGAAGCTCTCCTATTTTTGTGTGACGGGAAGAAGAGAAAATGGAAGAACTGTATTTAACGTATGCGAAACAGATGAGAGACAAGTATGGCGAAAAGGTGTATAAGCTTCCTGTGAACCTGCCGGCCACCTGCCCCAACAGAGATGGTACAAAGGGGATAGGGGGATGCATATTCTGCGGAGCAAAAGGAACAGGGTTTGAAAACCTTTCAAATACTATATCTGTCAGCGAGCAGCTTGAAATAAATAAAAACTATATCGGACCAAAGTATAAAGCAAAGCTTTTTGTGGCGTATTTTCAGAATTTTACGAATACATACTTTTCTCCGGAGCGAATGTATGAATACACTCGTCAGGCCGCAAAAGTGGAGGGAGTCGTTGAGCTGTGCTTTGCCACAAGACCGGATTGCGTGGGAGATGATGTGCTTGAGGCAATAAGATCCGGGGCTATGGGAAAACAGGTTTGTATAGAGTTTGGACTTCAGTCGGTAAATGAAGATACTCTTATTAAAATAAACAGAGGACATACTGTGGAAGAATATATCGAAGCGGTGAAAAGAGTGAAATCCTACGGATTTACCGTAGGGACTCATATGATACTTAATCTGCCTTGGGACAGCAGGGAAGACTGCATTTCGGGAGCAAAACTGGTATCGGAGCTTGATATAGATACAGTGAAAACTCATACGCTGTATATAGAAAAAGGGACAGAACTTTGCAGGATGTATGAAGCCGGAGAAATAGAGATCTGTTCAAAAGAAGAGTATATCCACAGAGCCGTGGATTTTCTTGAGTATCTTAAGCCGGACATTTCAGTTCAGAGGCTGGCAAGCAGAGTTCCTAACGGAGACACCATATTCTGCAACTGGGGCAGCGGATGGTGGAAGCTGAGGGATATGATAGAGGACGAAATGAGAAAAAGAGGCAGTGTTCAGGGTATAAAATGGAGAAATAACAATGAATAAAAAACTGGTCCTGTGGGATATTGACGGAACACTTATGAGCTGTTACAGAGACGGAACTCTGGCAATGAACGAGACTTTCAGAAGAAGGACCGGTCATGAAAATGCCTGCGGAGAAGTTATAGTAGGCACTTCTATGGATTCCTCTTTGGTGGACAGCATAATGGATAGATTCGGGATAGACCCTGGGGAAAAAGATAATATAATAGCGGAGTTTGCTGCTATATTAAAGGAGATAGTTACAGCCAATAAAACCAAGAAGATACTGCCGGGAGTTAAAGAAATACTGGATGTTCTTGCTCAGCGAGAAGATGTATTTATGGGGCTTATTACAAGCAACTTTCGTATCGGAGCGGAGATAAAACTGGACAGCGTGGGACTGAAAGAATATTTTGAGTTCGGAGGGTTTGGTGATCATCCGGGTGAAAAATGGGATGCGGCAAGAGAAGCTGTGGAAGAGGCTTCTAGGCTTGCCGGCGGAGATTTTAAACCGGAGAATATCTTTGTCATAGGGGATTCGAGATACGATATAGAATGTGCAAAGAAAATAGGGGCAAAAAGTATAGGGGTGGCAACAGGCTGGATGAAGTATGAGGAGCTTGAAAAGACTGAACCTGACTATATTTTCAAAAATCTTGAGAATACGGAGGAGTTTTTGGAACTCATATGCGGGTATTGCCTGTAAATGCTGTATTGGGATATAATTTTACTGGAGGATTAATAGTATGATCAGATGGAGCGAATTCCTCATGCCGTACGAAACAGCGGTAGAGGAGTTGAAGAATAAATTTAAAGGTATAAGAAACGAATACAGGAAAAACAATGAGCATTCTCCTATAGAATTCGTGGTAGGCAGAGTAAAGCAGGTACCGAGTATTATAGAAAAGGCAAAGAAGCTTGGACTGGGAGAAGATGAGATAGATCAGCTGGATGATATAGGCGGCATCAGGATCATCTGTCAGTTCGAAGATGATATATACAAAATCGTTGAAATGGTCCGTGCCAGAGAGGGAATGGATCTTGAGATAGTTCTAGAGAAGGACTATGTTAAAGATGTAAAAGAAAGCGGATACAGGAGTTACCACATCATAATCAAGTACCCTATCTTTACCATAAAGGGTCTTAAATTCGTTTTCCTGGAGATCCAGATAAGAACTATGGCTATGAATTTCTGGGCGACAGTTGAGCACTCTTTGAGATATAAGTACAAAGAGGAGCTCCCGGCACATGTTGCAGAGAAGCTTAAAAGTACTGCGCATGAAGTTTACAAGCTCGATAAAGAAATGCAGGAGATCAGGGATGAAATAATAAGTGCCCAGACTTTATTCATGCATAAATCCAACACTATATCTCAAATACTAAGCGGTATAGGCGACCTGGAAAGAATGGAAAGATATGAAGAGGCGGGAAGCTTTAGAAACATATTCGAGGAGATAAATGATGAAAAGGCTCCTGATATGGATGAAAAGCTGGAAGCGCTTTCTAACAAGATAAAAAAATCCATTAGAGTAGAGAAGGAATCTCTTATCCAGGAACTTGAAAGATTGGAAGGCAATATAGCGACTAATGTATAGTTTGGATAATTTTGAGTACATCTTTAAAAAGAACGGGGAGACTGAAATTCAGCGTGGAGAATTCGCCATAATGGCGCCCTTTGTTATAAAGGAGGGGAAGGTACATCTGCTGTTTGAGGTCAGAGCCATGAATATGAGAAGACAGCCGGGAGAGATATGTTT
>JAFXHN010000128.1 GCA_017536365.1 Bacillota bacterium
AGAAGGATAGGGATCTTTTTAGCAGCATATTCTATCCTCTTAATATCATCTTCTCCAAAGCCTGTTGTTCCTATGACCAGAGGTCTTCTATATTCAACACATTTTTTTACTGTTTCCATTGAACATTCCGGATTTGTGAAATCTATAACGCCTTCTGAAATAGGAATACAGAATTCCAGATCATCGTAAAGTGTTGCACCCACAAAGCCGGTTCCAGTAGCCTTGCCTATGTCCTGTCTAACATAAGGTCTTCCCGGTGGAACTACGCCGCCAACGATCATAAAGTCTCTTCTTCTTTTAAGAGCCTCTTCTACAACGAGTTTACCCATTTTACCTGCAGGGCCCATTATTGTTATCCTCATTTTCCGTCTCCCTTCGTTCATCCATGTATTTTTATAATTTTATCACAGTTGATTTTGTCATTCAACTCAATCACAAACTTTAATTGTACTCATATACTATTTTAGGGAAATCCGCTTTCCCTAATATATATTGGAGCTGATTATATGAACGGTAAATCAATGACTTTAAACCAGCTTTCCGTAGGACAGAAAGCAAAGATATCTGCACTAAACAGTACAGGAAATTTAAGACGAAGGATGCTTGATCTGGGTATCACTCAAGGCACTACTGTAGAGGTGCTGCATAAAAGTCCTTCAGGAGACCCCACTGCCTATTCTGTAAGAGGAACGGTCATTGCTTTAAGAAACGAAGATGCCGAGAAAATAATAATGACTGCCGTCATGTAAGAAAAGGAGGCGGATATGAGCTGTAATATGTATTCAGTAGCTTTGGCCGGGAATCCAAACGTAGGCAAAAGCACTATATTTAACAGCCTTACAGGAATGCATCAGCACACAGGCAACTGGAGCGGAAAAACAGTGGATATGGCAAAAGGCACTTTTACTTATAAAGACAGCGTTTTTGAGATCATAGATCTGCCCGGCACATATTCTCTATTTTACAGTTCCAAAGAGGAACAAATAGCAAGAGACCTTATATGCTTCAATGAATATGACTGTATGGTAATAGTTGCGGATGCAGTATGCCTTGAAAGAAATCTAAATCTTGTCCTTCAAATACTAGAATTCTCAGGCAATTCATTGCTGTGTATTAATCTTATGGACGAAGCTGCGAAAAAAGGGATCGAAATAGATTTGGCAAAACTGTCTGATATACTTGGAATAACGGTAATAGGCACTTCCGCAAGAAACAAAGAAGGCCTTGACGAATTGAAAAAAAATCTGCTTTTTCTGTGCGAAAACAACTCTGTTAATAGATCAGGTACTGATATATCAGAAAAAAAGAAAAAACTGGATGGATTATCTACAGATATTGCTGCGGACACTATCTTAGAGAAATCATCGCGTATATACAATGAATGCGTCACATTAATTCACAACGATTATGATCATACAGACAGAAAGCTTGACAGATTATTCACTTCTAAAATTACCGGTTATCCTATTATGCTTCTTATGCTTCTTGGTATATTCTGGATAACGATCGTTGGAGCGAACTACCCTTCTGCCCTGCTTTCTGAAATGTTCGACTCACTGAAAGTTCCTCTGACGGATCTGTTTGTAAGGCTAGGTGTATCTGATACAGTAAAAGGTATATTTATAGACGGTATATATACCACCCTTACATGGGTCGTATCTGTGATGCTGCCGCCTATGGCTATATTTTTTCCCCTTTTTTCCCTTCTGGAAGACTCCGGATACCTGCCAAGAGTAGCTTTTAATCTAGACAAATACTTTAAAAAAGCCTGTGCTCACGGAAAACAGAGCATTACGATGTGTATGGGCTTCGGCTGTAATGCCTGCGGAGTTACAGGATGCAGGATAATAGATTCACCCAGAGAAAGACTGATAGCAATAATTACCAATACCTTTGTTCCCTGCAATGGAAGATTCCCGGGTCTTATAGCACTTATAACGATATTTTTTGCCGGTGCCGGAACCGAAACCGGAAGTACTTTCAAAGCAGCCTTGATACTTTGCCTTTTGATACTTTTCGGCATATCGATAACTCTGGCGGTTTCGAAGATACTTTCCAAAACCATACTTAAAGGCATACCATCCTCCTTTGTTCTGGAACTCCCGCCATACAGAAAACCTCAGTTTATTCAGGTGATAATAAGGTCGATCCTGGACAGGACTGTATTTGTGCTTGGCAGAGCTGTAGTGGTCGCTGCCCCAGCGGGAGCCGTTATATGGCTGACCGCCAATGTTTATATAGACGGCACCTCAATACTTAACATATGCACGGATTTTCTGGATCCTTTTGCCTCTCTGATAGGTCTTGACGGTGTTATACTTACAGCATTTATACTCGGCTGGCCCGCAAATGAGATAGTAATACCTATAATTATTATGACGTATATGGCCACCGGCACTTTGACGGATTACAGCAGTCTTGCAGAACTCAAATTCCTTTTTATAGACAATGGCTGGACTATTACTACGGCTTTATGTACCATGCTGTTCAGTATAGTTCATTTCCCCTGTGCTACGACCTGTCTAACCGTGTATAAAGAAACAAAAAGCATAAAATGGACCTGCGCCGCCTTTATTATTCCTACTCTCGCTGGAATACTCGTATGTTTCACTGCAAATATCGTACTAAGTATAGCTTTGTAAAAATATTTTCAGTTGAGAATATTCCTTCCACAGTGTAGAATGATTTCTAATAGATATTGTTAACATAAGGAAAGGAATTACATTATGAAAAAAATATTATCACTTCTTTTAGTATTGATCCTGACGTTGACTGCTGCAGGATGCGGCGCTGCAGACGAAGGCCCTGAAATGGGCGACAAAGAAGCTATAACTCAGTTTTTGAATGATGATCTTACAGCGCTTCAATATCTTTTAGATAATAAAGAATCTTACACTTTATTGACCGGTGATGAGATCGATCTTGAGGTTGCACATTACCAGTGGGATGAAAAGAAAAGAGTATATGAAGTATCAGAAGACGGCGTTTCAAGCATCATGTATTACAGCGGAGAGATCAAGCTCGAAAGAGATGGAACAGGCGTAACTTTATCTCCTGGAACAGAACCTCTTTTATGGGCAATAGAAGGTGACTATTTCTACTTCAAACCTGTCATTTCAAATTCAGATCCGGTTTCCGGCGATCCTAGATATCAGTACGAAGTCAGAGAAATAGTTGTTGAAGATGATGTATTCGGTACTGTATATGCTTTATACGGTGTTGAAAATGATACCCTCATCCTATTCATACACCCTGACAGCACGCTTTTCGAATAAAATAAACAAAACATAATAAAGAGCGGTACACTTCAGTGCATCGCTCTTTTTGTATGATAAGTTATAATATCTTTCCTATATTTTCAATTGATGTTCTTACGAGATCTTTAAACAAAGGTGCTACTCTGTTTGCTGTTTCCTGAACCTCGTCATGAGAAAGAGGATTTTCGGCAAGACCCGCAGCCTTGTTTGAGATGCAGGAAATACCGCATACCCTGAGGCCCATATGTTTTGCTGCCACTGCTTCACATGCGGTAGACATGCCCACGGCATCGCCGCCGGCCATGCTGGCCATCCTGACTTCTGCAGGGGTCTCAAAGCTTGGGCCCGTAAACTGTACATATACCCCTTCTTTAAGAGGGATGTCCAGTTTTCCTGCAGTTGCTTTTATTATACTTCGAATCTCTTTATCATATATTTCCGACATATCCGGGAAACGAGGTCCCAGTTCTTCAATGTTTGCTCCTATAAGAGGATTTGGGAAGAATGCCATTATCTGATCTCTGATAAGCATAAAATCTCCGGCATTAAAGTCAAGATTTGCTCCTCCGGCTGCGTTAGTAAGGAAAAGCACCTTGGCACCCATCATCCCCATAAGTCTTGTAGGAAGCACCACATCACTGAGAGGATATCCTTCATAATAGTGGATCCTGCCCTGCATTACCACTACTTTAACATCTCCAATATGGCCAAACACGAATCTGCCTTTATGGCCCACTACAGTTGAAACAGGAAAGCCTTCTATTTCACTGTAATCTATAGACGCCACCTGATCTATCTCATCAGCGAATCCGCCTAATCCGGATCCCAGAATCAAAGCTACATCCGGCACAAAATCTGTTTTGCTTCTTATGCATTCCAATGCATTAAGCAGTTTCTGATAATCTTTATTCATATATGTACCTCCGCCGGCATTTATCATCCCATATCAAAGAAGAACTGTTCAAACGGGCTTTCAGCATCCATATCATCGAATTCTTCATCGTCTTCATAGCCCATATTCTTCAGGAATTCTTCTTTATCTTCTACGATCTCCCAACGGATCCTTCCGGTCTGAACGATGTGCTTATCGCAAAGTTCATCGAACCAGTCTTCCCATTCCTGTGCTGTATCGAAATCAGGAAGCTCTATATTAAGCTTTCCCACTATATTGCCCATTAAAGTTAAAGGGCCTTCTCCTAAAAAATCACTCGGTTTTCCCATTATATTGCTCCTTTCATTCATCTATAACTGTGACAGTATCCTTTTCCTTGATTTCTCTGTTTCATAAATGACTTTTTCTATATCAAGTGAATAGTACTCTCCGTTTTTGTAAAGCAGTTTCCCGTCGCATATAGTCATTTCCACATCGCTTCCGTCTGCAGAATAAACGATGTTATCCAGCAGGCTATGTACAGGAAGCAGATGAGGCTGATCTATATCCAGAACGATCAGGTCTGCCTTGTTTCCCACTTTAAGGACTCCGCAGTCTATTCTTCCCTGAGCCTTAGCTCCTCCTCTTGTCGCGGCTTCTACAGCCTGCTTAGGAGTGATGACTGTCGGATCCATATGTTTTACTTTTTGAAGAAGTGTAAAGAACTTCATTTCTTCTATCATATTAAGATTGTTATTGCTTGAAACTCCGTCAGTAGCCAGGGCTACATTTATTCCTTTTTCGTAGAGTTTCTTCACATCACATATCCCGCTTGCCAGCTTAAGGTTGCTCACAGGACAGGTGGCTGCAGTAACGCCCTTTTCGGCAAATATATCGAAATCCTCTTCTTCAAGCCATACGCAGTGAGCTGCTGTTGTTGGACAGTCGAACATTCCCAGATCATTAAAGTACTGAGCCGGAGTCTTGCCGTGTCTCTGCTTACATTCTTCATGTTCCTTCTGTGTCTCAGAAAGATGCACGTGCATATTTGTTCCTATGCTTTTGCTGTAATCAACAAAGTCTTTTACAACTCCCGGGAATGAAGTGTATTCCGCATGAACAGACATGTCCATCAAAACTCTTCCATCGCCCCTGCCGTGATAATTTTCAAACAAGTACTTCGAATTATGATAATCCGAAAGATCTTCAAGCTTTTTAGCAGGATCAAAACATACCAGACCAACTCCAAGATTTGTTTTTACTCCTGTTTCTAAAACAGCCTTAAGGATGCTTTCACCCTGCATATACATATCTGTAGTAGATACTATGCCAAACTTAAGCATTTCTGCGATGCCCTGCTGCATACTGTAATAAACATCATTTGCAGTAAGATGAGCTTCGAAAGGAAAGATCTTCTTTGTGAGCCAGTCATTGAGAGCCAGACCTCCGCCATATCCTCTGAGCAAAGTCATAGGTGTATGTGCATGGGCATTATAAAATGCCGGCATGAGAAGCCTGCCTTTACCCTCAAACTCCTGTTCAAAAAAAACCTCCGGTCTTTCCGGACCTATATATGATATCCTGTCACCTTTAACAGCGACGAACTGATTTTCTTTTATATCAAAATTTTCATCTAGAATAGTTATATTTTTAAATAACATCTTTCACCTCTATATCTTTTCCTACTTCCAAAGCTTGATATATCCTTCATTTCTAAGATGTATAAGGAAAAGTATCGTAAGCGGTCCTATAAATATACCCGCAAAACCAATTATTTTCAATCCTGCAAACATAGCTGTTATGGTCACAATCGGATGGAGGCCGATCTGCATTCCTACTATCTTTGGCTCTATAGCATTTCTTACTACCAGGATTATCACATACATCACCAATAATCCGAATCCCATGAAGAAGTCTCCCATCACTAATGAGATCACCGCCCAAGGGATAAGTATAGTCCCGCTGCCAAGTACCGGAAGTATATCGCATACCGCTATAAGAGCAGCAATCGCTATATGATTCTCAACTCCCAGAATACCGAGACCTATGGAGTTTTCAACAAAGGTAATGAACATTATCAGGATATATGCTTTTAATACTCTGAAGAGTTTTAATTTTACAAATACCTTGAGTGAGCTGAGGATCTTCTGACCCTTTTCCGGGAACTGCCTGTACAGAAATTCTTTTACCTGATTGTAATTCAAGCTGATGAAAACAGAACACATTATAGTAAATACCAGAGTAAGCAGATAATACGGCAGCCTTGTTATCTGTGATGTAAGCATATTAAGGCAGCTTGTGGAGAAATCTGCAGCCAATGAAGCCAGTTCATTTACCAGAGTATTTGATATTTCAGTAAAGAAATCCACAGTGTCAGGTGCAAACTTATTTGCCATGCCTATAGTCCACTCATTCAATCCTACCAGCAGCGGCATAAGATGCTCTTCGTATATTTCCGGAATATGGGAAACAAAGTCAGCTATCCTGTCAATAAGAAATGCCGCTCCAAACCATATAAGAAGACCTAGCGTCGCATACAGAATCAGCAGCGAAACAAAAGATGCCACTTTGTTCCTTATCTGAATATGCCTTGAAAACAGATTTGATAGAGGCTGCATCAAAGCAACCAGTGATATCCCTACAATGAACGGCATGAACCAACCGATCATATATTTAAATATAAAGTAAATCACTGCCGCTATGGTAACTACAAACAGTACATCTACTATAAACTTTTTCTTAGATTCATGGTCCATAACATAACTCCCTTCAGGGCTATGTTATCATATTTGACTAACTCGTACAACTTAAAACTTTAATGTTCAAAAGCCTGTCATAATATTGTCAGGATAAATTAGAAATGCTTTTCTGAATTCCGACCCTGTCTGTTTTTTTAACTTTTTGTCGTCTAAAATAAAATGAGCGCAGAACAGTTCTCTGCCTATGCTTTCCTTATGTTTTACTGCATTCTCATACTCGCCTTCCGCGTTCTTCCTTCTGCTGTATACAGCTCCGTTTTCATACCAGCATATCCTTTTTTCACCCATATAACTGATCAGTAACGGATGAGAGCATGCATTTTTTTCTCTAATAAGGGTTTCCTCCGACAAACTGTGTTTTTTTATATCATACACGATATTCTTTATGCTGAACCCTTCGCCGTCTCTTACTGTATAGACCACTTCTGCCTCGTTTCCTGCCACCGATATATCATGCCAGAATATATCGCTGTTCATGCTTATTTTTATCAATCCTTCCACAAATCCAAATCTGTTGTCTTTTAACAGTATTATAGAGTTTGAATCCTCGCTTTTTTCTATTACGGAAACGATAGTGCTGCACTCCTCCTCATATCTTACAGCAGCTATTTCATCAACAGGGCCAAAGGTTTCGTATTCCATAAGATCTCTGGATCTATGGTCCGGATATCTGCAGCCCTCCGACAGCATCCCCGCATTTATACTGTATTTGCTTAGTATCCTTTCATTCCTGTCGTCTCTTTTCGAATGGGATACCAGCAGTTCACAACGATTTCCTGAAATATACGGTCTTATATCTCTCATTATAAGATCTTCACTTCCGGTTTTGATAACGGAACGCTGCATGATTTCATTTTTATAACTGTATATTTCTATATCACCCAGCATATCTGTGCAGAAAAGATATAACCTTTCTCCGTCACTGCAGGCTTTGATATCATCTATTCCTTTTGCCAATATATCATTCTTTTTCACTCCCTCTCCTCTAATCCAGTATGTATGAAACACAGTGTTGTCCTTAAGCACAAATCTCGAAATATCTCCTTTTTCTCCATAATGCAGGATGCAGCTTTGATTGAGTAATGCCATCATATCCTCCCCTTCATTTTTATATAGATTATGAACAGAAGGGTCAAATAATTACGTGATTCTGCCGCAAAAGTATTACTGTGTATCAATTATTTTAAGCATAAAAGGAGCGGTCTGCTGCCGCCCCTTCTATCATCTGCTTCTTCCGTTCCTTTGATTTCTGGCTGAACCTTTACAATTATTCACGGGTTTACACACTATCTCACATTCACACTGACATTCCGGTTCACACTCTTCTTCATAAGGCGACTCACAGTTTTCACCCGATGGGGTCTGAGGGAACAGCTGAGGATATGAAGTGCAGATCGTAGACTGCTGTGCAGGAGCAACTGCGTATCCTGCAGATAAAGCACAAAGCTGCACAGGCATAACAATCTTTTTCTCACATGTCAGGCAAAGAGCGATTATGAGATTTGCCTTTACTTCTCCCGTGTCCGGGTTTACTGATATATCTCTCTGTATGTTGTTTGACGCTAGTCTCGTATGACATATTATGCTGCAGAATTCAGTAAATCTAGGAAGAAATGCAGATTCCGTTATCCCCGGCATGCATAACTCGAAGAAGTTGGTTAGTATCATCGGAGATGACACCGACGCTACAGGAACATTAGCTGTAAGAGTATAAGTACAGTCATTTTCATTACTGTCACATCCTACCACGTCTATCTCCACAGAAACATTCCCTGAGATCTTTATGTTTTGAGTTCCGAATATAGGTGTACCGCAGTCTCTTTCTTCGCAGTCTGCAGTATCAGCATATATAAGTTTTTGAGACTGTGTACCGTCGGGCCCTGTGACCGTAACAGGGTTTCCGTTTCCGTCTTCAACGAAGGTGGCTCCCGATATAGTCACATCTGCATTTATAGCCAGATTGCAGGGATCGTTTATGTTATATGGATTAAAATACTTTCTGCATCTTATATCCGTGATCCTTCTTATCCTAACGCCC
>JAFXHN010000129.1 GCA_017536365.1 Bacillota bacterium
CCGCGATGGACGAATGTGACATTATTGTAATAGAAGTGCAGAAAAGCATATGCGCCATCTTCCGTGTCAACCGTCATTGGACCATCATTCATATAAACTTTGTTGTTCGCACCCGAAAGCAATATGCCACCGCATCTGATTATCATGCATGGATAAGTGTGTGGACAGAAAAAACGGGCTGGGTAGATGCAACTATCTATTTTGATGGGAAGGCATGGCATCGTATGGACCCTACCTTTGCTTCATCCGCAAAACAGAGTGAAGAAATAATGAAATATATTGGTGATGGAAGTAATTATACCGAGAAATATATATATTGATATCAAGCGGTTTTAAATACAGTTAAACTATAATAGAGGATCGTATCTTTATGGGAACAAAGACTTTATCTAATGGAGAAATTACAGTTTTATTAAGAGGACTTTCGCTTTTGCTTCATTCGGGTATTTCTGTAGCTGACGGAATGAACGTTCTGGCTGAAGATGAAGCAGGTGAACTTCGCTGTGTTATAGGCAAAATGGCAGAAGTACTGGATAACGGAGACAGCCTTTATAACGCCATGGAGTTTTCAGGAGCTTTTCCTGCCTATGTTACAGGTATGATTAAAGTTGGCGAGTATACAGGAAGACTTGAAGAGGCATTGACAGCTCTTGCGGATTATTATGAGCAGAGAGAGTTTATGAATAACCGAATTAAAAATGCAATCGTTTATCCTTCTATACTTCTTCTTATAATAATGGTGGTTATGGTAGTTATGCTTGTTAAAGTAATGCCTGTATTTAATGAGGTTTATGCTTCTTTGGGCGGAAGGCTTACAGGGACAGCATTATGGCTTCTTAAACTTGGACAGGTGTTTGAAAGTATAATGCCTGTGCTTTGTATCCTGCTTGGGGTTGCTGTGGTTGCACTTCTTGTATTTATGTTCAGCGAAAAAACAAGAGAAGCGGCAGGAATGTGGTGCAACAGACGTTTTGGGGACAAAGGAGTGTTTTATGCAATAAACAGCTCTCATTTTGCACAGGCTCTTACAATGGGTCTTAAAAGCGGTCTTGTGGTAGAGGATGCGGTACTTCTTGCAGCAGAGCTTATGAAGGATTCACCTGAGTCAGAAAAACGATACAGGTTCTGTGCAGAGGCGCTTGCGGAGGGAGAAGGCTTAGCAGAGGCTTTTAAAAAAGCAGGAGCATTACCTGCCTATGCATGCAGGATGGCAGAACTTGGTGCAAGAAGCGGAAACATAGATGAGACTATGGAGAAAATTTCTAAACGTCTTATGGAAGAGGCTGAACAGGCAATAGAGGAAAAAACAGCAATGATAGAGCCTGCGATGGTTTTTATAGCAGCGGTGCTTATAGGAGGCGTGCTGTTATCGGTAATGATTCCTTTAATGCATATTATGACAGCGATAGGATGATTTTATGATGAATAAACGGATGGTTTTAAAAAATCTGGCTGTTCCGGCTCTGATTTTTGCAGTTGTCCTGTGTTTTTTAAACTCGCTTTCGGATGTTAATGAAGGACGAAAAAATGAGGAAAAACAGCAGATTGAAGCTGCGGTTAAAAAAGCTGCGGTTGCTTGCTATGCATCAGAGGGGGTATATCCTCCTGATATAGAATACATAAAAAATAACTACGGTATATTGGTTGATTCAGATAGCTTTGTTGTGAAATACGAGTTTATCGGCTCTAATATTATGCCTGATATAACAGTTCTGGACTTATATGATGAAAACAAAGAATAAACCCAAAAGAATAAATTCACTTATGGCACTGATGATTTTTGGTGCCTTTGCGGTATGCATTTTTATAGTTGTGATCTCTGGAGCAGATTTATACAAAAAGCTTATCAACAAGGACAGCGACAGCTTTAATATGCGTACTGTAGGACAGTATATTACTACACGTATCCATCAGGCTGATTTGTATGATGTCATTGGTGTGGAGGACTTTTGCGGTACTGATGCGGTTGTTATTAAAGAAGAGATTGATGGCGAGGTTTATAAAACAAGGCTGTACTGTCATGACGGATACCTTATGGAATTGTTTGGTGTGGATGATATTATGCTCATGCCTGAAGATGGAGAAATCGTTATGGAGGTTGATGACATAAGTTTCAGCCTTGAAGATGGTATTCTCAAAGCTGATATCAGCGTTAAAGAGGGGGAGACACAACAGGTTTGCGTGTTCATCCGTAGCGGAGAGGGGGCTTTATATGAAAAGTAAAGCACCTTTGGTATTGATGGAAGAAGTAATAATGGTGCTTGCCTTTGCTTTTGCGATGGCAGTTTGTATGAAGATATTTGTTTTGTCATATGATGTTTCGAATGAAACTAAAAATGCTTCGGTAGCAATGTTTAAAGCACAGAATATGGCGGAAACAATAAAACGCACCGGTGGAGAAATATTAGAGGAAGATACTGAAAAATATATATATTACGATGAAGACTGGAAAGAAAGTTCTGTAAAAGAAGATTTTTATATGGCTGTTGTGAGAACCGAAGCCCATGAAGGAACAGGCAGGGCTGAAATAACGGTGTATGATGGCGAAGAAGTGCTTTTTGGCATTCCTGTAGTATGGCAGGAGGTGGGATATGATGAATAGAAAGAATGCATCTCCCATTCCCATGACTGGAGGAAGCTTTATTATAGTTATCTTTGCCGTGCTGTGTATGACGGTTTTTGCCTTGTTAAGTTTAAATACTGCTTTGGCGGATAAGAGGCTTAAAGATGCGTCTCTTAAGGGTACAGAAGCATATTATGCTGCCGATTGCCGTGCAGAGGAGATTTTTGCAGACATAAGGCTTGGGAAAATCCCTGAAGAAGTTAAGGAAGAAAACGGAGTATATAGCTTTTCGTGTTATGTTTCTGATACACAAAGTCTTGAGGTTGAAATAGTCAGGGAAGAAGAAGGTTTCAGAGTTATCAGATGGCAGACGGTTACTTTTGTTGAATATGAGGAAAAAGGCCCGGAACTCTGGGATGGAGAAGATATTATGTAGGAGGTTGTTTTATGAAAAGCTTGGTAGAACTGCTGCGTAAAGCGGTAGAGGATGAAGCCTCTGATGTTTTTATTGTAGCCGGCAAGGCTGCAAGTGAAAAGGTTGACGGCCATATCGTGCTGATGGATGAGGGGATTCTTTTGCCTCCTGAAACTGAAAAGATGATAATGGAGATATATGAAACAGCAGGACGCAGTGTTGACAGATTTATAGAACTCGGAGATGATGACTTCTCGTTTTCGTTACCCGGGCTTGCGCGTTTCCGTGTTAATGCATACAGACAGAGGGGGTCTATGGCGGCGGTCATAAGGGTAATATCTTTTGATATACCTGACTGGAAAGAATTCCATATACCCGAAGAAATAATGAAAATTTCCGAAATACAGGATGGAATGGTGCTTTTTACAGGTATTGCAGGAAGCGGAAAAAGCACAACACAGGCCTGTATAATCGACAGGATAAACAACACAAAGGATTGTCATATAGTAACTCTTGAAGATCCTATCGAGTTCCTGCACAGACATAAAAAGTCACTTATAAGCCAGAGGGAAATATCAATAGATACAACGGACTATCTTTCTGCTATGAGAGCGTGCTTAAGGCAGTCTCCTGATGTTATACTCCTTGGAGAGATGAGGGATGCACAGACGATACAGACGGCCCTTACTGCAGCTGAAACAGGACATACTATTATTGCGACCTTGCATACAAAAGGGGCTGTAAATGCCGTGAACCGAATAATAGATGGCTTCCCCAATGATCAGCAGGTTTTTGTAAGAGCACAGCTTTCAACAGTACTTCGCACAGTTGTTTCACAGCAGCTTCTTCCGGGTGTCAATGGAACAAGAGTGCCTGCTTTTGAAATAATGCATCTTACAAACGCGGTTAAGAGCATGATAAGGGATAACAAGGCACATCAGATAAATAATGCCATATCTTCTGGAAATAATGAAGGCATGATAAGTATGGACCAGTCTATACTGGCTCTTTACAAAGAAGGGGCTATAACAAAAGAAACAGCTCTTGAATATGCTGACAATCCTGAACAGTTAAAGAGATGGTTACAGTAACAAAAAAATACTAAATGGGCAAAATGTAACCGGTTTTGTAACCCGTATATAGTATTATTTTGACATGAAATGGAATATATACGATGAGTGGAGGAGAATGAATTGTATAATATACCAGGATATGATAAAAGATACTTTATTGTTAATATAGATTCTTATAAGGATGGTGTGCCCGAAGGAAGGTTTTTTAACCCTTGTACCGAGGATAAAGGGGAGTTTAAGAGTCTGGTTCAGTTACTTGTTAAACTGGAGCAGTCTATGGATGCAGAGAAAATCCCTCAGTCTTATAATTCCTCTAGATCATTTATTCCGCTTATGTACTATAGCGATGAAGCTTTAAGTAACACAGAGCAGAAGGATGGTAAAGTGGGTAACTTTGCGGTGAAGATTCTTTTCCGCAAAAATTCAAGCTGGCAGGGTAAGATCACATGGCTTGAAAAGAATCAGAATGTATCCTTCAGAAGTGTGTTTGAGATGATCATGCTTATGAACAGTGCCCTTTCGGGTTCTGCTATGGTCAGCCATGAAGAACAGGAAGCTCTTGGTAAGGTTGCGGAAGGATAAAATATTATTATAGATAGAATCGGACAGACCGGATAGTGGTC
>JAFXHN010000130.1 GCA_017536365.1 Bacillota bacterium
ATAAAGATATTATTAACGAAAAAAGAGAGGCTTTCGCCTCTCTCTAAGGTTCGCTATGATCATTTTGTCAATTCTTTAAACTCAGCATCTACGAATCCAGCCAAAGTTTCCGGTGCGATCTCGATCTGCACGCCTCTTTGGCCGCCGCTTACGTATATAGTGTCAAAAAGTACTGCAGTCTCATCTATAAAAGTCGGATACTTTTTCTTCATACCTATCGGTGAGCAGCCCCCTCTTATATATCCCGTAAGCCCTAAAAGCTCTTTCATATGGATCATTTCCACCCTCTTGTTTTTCGTCTGAGCCGCAGCTTTTTTTAAATCCAGTTCATCTCCTGAAGGTATACAGAACACGTGGATGCCTCCCGGTTCTGTTCTTGCCACAAGTGTCTTGAAAACTCTTTCCACCTCCAGACCTGAAGTCTCAGCCACATGGACTCCGCTTAAGTCTGATTCATCAACTTCATACTCCAAAGCGGAATACTCTATCTCCGCCTGATCCAACAGTCTCATTGCATTAGTCTTTACCATTTTGTCCTCCGGTCTGCTGATATTTCCCTTATTCCAATTCAAAGGCTCCGGTATACAACTGATAATACCTGCCCTTTTCTTCTATAAGCATATCATGAGTCCCTCTTTCAATGATACGCCCATCGTCCATTACCATTATAACATCTGCATTATGAACCGTCGACAATCTGTGAGCAATAACAAACACAGTCCTGTTGCTCATCAGTCTGTCCATACCTCTCTGTACTATAGCTTCTGTTCTAGTATCTATGCTGGAAGTAGCTTCATCAAGGATCATTACAGGAGGATCGTTTACCGCCGCCCTGGCAATAGCAAGCAGCTGCCTCTGACCTTGCGACAGATTTGCCCCATCGCCCTCAAGCACCGTATCATATCCCTGCGGCAGCCTCATTATAAGATCATGGGCATTTGCAAGCTTGGCAGCGTTTATAACATCTTCGTCTGTAGCCGTCAGTCTGCCGTAACGTATATTTTCCATTACTGTGTCGGTAAACAGGTTGGTATCCTGAAGCACTATCCCTAGAGATCTTCTGAGTTCAGATTTTTTTATCCTCTTTATGTCTATCCCGTCATAGAGGATAGTTCCGTCGGTAATATCGTAGAACCTGTTGATAAGGTTCGTTATGGTAGTTTTACCTGCTCCTGTAGCTCCCACAAAAGCCACCTTCTGTCCCGGCTTTGCATAAAGGTTTATGCCGTGAAGGACTTCTTTTTCCTTTGTATAGCCAAAGTCTACATCATTGAACCTTACATCACCTTTGAGTTCTGTATACTTGACATTTCCGTCAGGTAAAGTTTCCTTCCAGGCCCACATTTCAGTTCTGTGATCTGTCTCCGTCAAAACTCCGTCCTTATATTCTGCATCCACAAGGATAACACTGCCTTCGTCATCCTCCACTTCTGCATCCATAAGTTCAAAGATCCTTTCAGCCCCTGCAAGAGCCATGGCAACGCTGTTGATCTGCTGAGCCACCTGATTTACAGGCATAGAAAAACTTCTTGTAAGCTGAAGGAATGCTGCTATGATCCCAAGAGTCAGCCCTTCATCTATTCCGCTGACAGCCATAAGTCCGCCTATTATAGCTACTATAACGTACTGAAGGTTTCCCAGATTTGCCATTATAGGCATCATCATATTCGCTATCTGATTTGCCGCAGTTGCATTTTTGCACAGTTCATCATTCAGCTTATCAAAACCCTTAGTTACCTGTTCTTCTCTGCAGAATACTTTGACTACCTTTTGACCGGATATCATTTCTTCTATATACCCGTTCACTTCTCCCAGAGATTTCTGCTGTTTAACAAAGAATGTTCCTGCCTTCATTCCTATCTTTGCGCTCACTTTCATCATGAAAAAGACGGTGATGAGCACTATAACAGTAAGAGGAATGCTTGAATACAGCATCGCCGCCAACACTACTATTATAGTCGCTGCGGATGAAAACAGCTGCGGTATAGTCTGAGCTATCATCTGTCTGAGAGTATCAGTATCGTTAGTGTAACGGCTCATGATGTCGCCGTAATTATTTGTGTCAAAATATCTTATCGGCAGTTTCTGCATATGAGAAAACATATCATCCCTGACATCTTTAAGTATATTTTGCGCAACCACTACCATTATCCTGTTATAGAACAATGTAGCCAAAGCAGCAGCTATATAAACTCCTGCCATTAGTCCCAATGCCTTTGCAAGTCCGGTAAATACCGGATCAGGCGTCATTGTAAGAGGCACGATGAATTGGTCTATAAGAACACCTATAAACATGGAACTGGCAACACCGCCAAGAGAACTTATAAGGATAAGTACGAATACCGCAAGAAGCCTGCCTTTATAGCCATCGAGAAGTCCCATAAGCCTTTTCATGGTCTGTTTTGCATTCTTTGCTCCTCTGCCTTTTATTCTTACTCCTTTTCCGGGTCTAACTCCCGGGCCTTTTCTTTCCTTATTCTCCAATGCCGGCACCTCCCTTCATCTGAGAAGTGTAGGCTTCTCTGTATATCTCATTTTCTTTGAGAAGCTGATCATGGGTCCCTATCCCGTTGATCTTTCCTCCGTCCAGCACTATGATCTTATCCGCATGCTCAACAGAGGCTATCCTCTGAGCGATCACTATCTTAGTGGTATCAGGGATATCTTCCCTAAAACCTCTGCGTATCTTGGCATCTGTAGCTGTGTCCACCGCACTGGTAGAATCGTCCATTATCAAGATCTTCGGTTTCTTCAGCAGTGCTCTGGCGATGCAAAGTCTCTGCCTCTGCCCTCCGGATACATTGGTACCCCCCTGATCTATATAGGTATCATACTTATCAGGGAATGTGTCGATGAATTCTCCTGCCTGAGATATTTCACAGGCTCTTTCTATTTCTTCCATTGAAGCATTTTCATCGCCCCAATGCATGTTGTCGATTATAGTGCCTGAAAACAGTACGTTTTTCTGAAGCACTACAGAAACACTGTTTCTAAGGACATGAAGATCGTAGTCTTTTACATTTACTCCTCCTACCAGAACTTCTCCTTCGGTAGCATCATAAAGTCTTGGGATAAGCTGCACCAATGTGGATTTGGAACTTCCGGTCCCGCCAACTATACCCACAGTCTCACCGGCTTTGATCTCAAGGTCGACTCCTGAAAGGCATAGATTATCCGCATCTCCCGCATAGCTGAAATCTACATTCTTGAATACTATGGAGCCGTCTTTCACTTCAGTAACAGGTTCTTCCGGATCCACTATATCAGATGTTTCCTCCAGTATCTCACAGGTCCTTTCCGCAGAAGCTCTCGCTATAGTTATCATTACGAATATCATAGATACCATCATCAGACTCATAAGGATCTGCATAGCATAGGTTATTATGCTGACCAGTTCTCCTGTGGTAAGGCTTCCCGCTACTATAAGTTTGGCACCTATCCACGATGCGCCTATCATACATGTATATACTGCAAGCTGCATCACAGGTCCGTTAAAAGCTATGAGTTTTTCCGCCTTTGAGAAATCTTTGAAAATAACCTCTGAGGTTTTTTCAAATTTAGATATCTCATATTCTTCTCTTACATATGCCTTTACCACCCTGACGCCTCTGATGTTCTCTCTAACAACGTTGTTGAGTTTGTCATAAGTCTTGAATATCTTTTCAAAAATAGGGTGAGCTTTGTTTATTATAAGGAAAAGAGCTGCCGCCAAAAACGGTAATACGCCAATGAACACCAACGTTATCTCCACATTTATGATAAATGCCATTATTATCGAAAAAATCAGCATCAGCGGTGCTCGCGCCGCTACTCTTACGATCATCATAAATGCATTCTGAACATTGGTAACATCTGTTGTAAGTCTGGTTATTATACTTGCCGTTGAAAACTTATCTATATTCGAAAAAGAAAAAGTCTGTACGTTGTAAAACATATCCTTTCTCAAATTCTTAGCAAATCCCGCAGATGCTGTAGCCGCATATTTTGCCGCCAACACGCCGAACATCAAAGAAAGCAATGCGCATATCACAAGGATCGCTCCGTATTTAACGATCTCATTCATGCTCCCTGCATCTATCCCGTAATCTATAAGACCTGCCATTACCAGAGGAATGATCACCTCCATAATAACTTCAAGTGTAACGAATATAGGCGACAGTACAGCTTCCCGTTTATACTCCCGCACACATCCGCTCAATTTTTTTATCATATATCTGCCTCCTTTCCCCTCTTTTTCCATTGTCTATGTTAACATAAAAAAGCCACCTTTTGTGTGAACACTAGGTAGCATTTAAAATATATTGCAATAATTATTCTCCCGTCACGATTTTAGCTTTCATTATCTCATCTACCATTATCTGTGTTCCGATAGCCCATATAATATCTCCGTCAGAAAGGATAAAGTCAGGACTTGGGTTCAATATAGGAAGATGGTTCCTTTCGACACCTATTATAGAACCTTTGTACTTTTCTCTGAATCGGTTGGATTTTATAGGTTTTCTGTAGAAACTCATCTTTTTTCCTACAGGTATCTCCATACATACAAGACGGTTTTCAGGCTTTACTTCATTGTAGATCTGAGTATATATATGTTCCGCCAAAGTTTCTATAAGACTGCTCTTTATTATCTCATGCTGTTTCTGCTCCAGCATCATAATATAAGCTTCTACTCTTTCCTGGCTGCCTACTGCTGTTATTATATCTCCTTCATGAACATGAGTGTTTGCTTTTATAACATTCACATATTCACCGTTTTTTCTGATGATCTGAACTATTGTTATCCCAAAAGCCCGGCTTCCGTTGAAATCATTGATGGTTTTGAGTCCTTCCCTGCCTTTCATCTGAAAATCTACAGCATATATATCTTCTAAAATATGATGATGTCCATCTGAATTTTCTCTTTCAAGTTTCTTCATTTTAAGGACTTTATCATTGAAATTGGCTATGAATCTTGCTTCCAGATTCATAGTACGGCCCTTCATAAAATCCGATTTTGCAAATACCACTACCAGCACCACCGCAAG
>JAFXHN010000131.1 GCA_017536365.1 Bacillota bacterium
ACGATACATCCGGCTTTTTCGAGTTCCTTTACCGCTTCGCGGATTGCGTCGATCTTCTCCCGGTTGATATGGGATAAGCCCGCAAGGGTATAATCCCAATCCTCCGGCAAAGACAGCATTTGCGACAACAAGCCCTTTGCCTTTAAGGACAATTCCTTGTTGCGCAAGTGGTGGTTGCTCATAACGGTATATCCCGTATTTCGCTCCACTCTGAAAACTGCCATTTTTCCTCACTTCCTCTCTTGATCTGCGTGGACAATTAGAAAGCCGTTTTCGGCGGTTTTGGTATTGCAATATGCCCTTTGCCGTTTTCGCGTCTGCAAAGCCGCATGGCACAAGGGCTTTTGCCCGTCTATTTGTCCATGCTGGCGGGCGTTTTCCGCGTCCTTTTGCCGGGGCAATAGGGACACTTTTTGAAAACGCAAAACTCATATTTCCATTGTGGGCGGTAGAAACGGCAAGTGCCGCAATCTTCATCATCTCCGGCACAACCGGATTGATAGCGGTCAAATCCCGGCTTCTGCTGCATGAGCAGTTCAAATGCCCGCTGCTTGCCCTTTGTGAAATACATTCCGGCTGCGCCTCCTTTCCTGCGGGCATAAAAAAACGCCACAACTTCTTTGAAGCTGCGGCGTAGTATGCAGAAAGGGACGCTATCTTTCGATAACGTCCCTTTTGCTTGGTTATTCACTTGTAACCTGTTTGCCCGCTGTCCTTAAAACGCGATGATATAAGGGTTTTTGCTTGTTTTCTTATCTCACCGCGCTTAAACCTCAGGAGTTTTTTATTACTGTATCTTTAGTTGTAGCTGTTATGCACGCCGGTTATCATGAATTCCACCCATTCACCGATATTTGTAGCATGATCCCCTATCCTTTCAAGATATTTTGCTATCATAAGAAGATCTAAACAGAATTCTCCGTTGTCTTTATCTTCATGGATAAGGTCTATAAGCTCTCGTTTTACCTGTTCGAAAAGGTCATCCAGCACATCATCCTCTTTGACTACATTTAATGCCAGTTCGAGATTCTTGTTTACGAATGAACTGATACTGTCTGTAACCATCCTTGATGCTGTTTCTGCCATTTCTTTAAGATGTATCTTATTCTTAACATCATTATGAGTTAAATACTTAGATATTTCTGCGATGTCTTCCGCCTGATCCCCTATTCTTTCCATATCAGTGATCATTTTTAATGCCGCTGATATTATCCTCATATCCTTTTTATCAGCTTTATCTGCAGACTGATGATTTAAAAGAAGTTTCATACAAGTAGTCTCTATTTCTTTTTCCATCTGATCGATCTCATCCTCGATCTTAAATACTCTTTCGATAAGTTCCTCATCATCGTTGAGCAGGCCGATTATAGCAATAGAGATCGCATCTTCGCATCTTGAACCCATTTTTATCATCATTGAATTAAGCATTGTCAACTGTTCTTTGAACTTACTATTCATTTAGATCCAACCTCCTTTGATTATATATTTATAAAAACATTCTATAACTTCCGCCAAAATAAATAAAGTGGTTTTATACGGGTTTTTCCTATATTTACAGCCAAAAAACAGCACTTCCCGCCGTTTGCGGGAAGTAAGCTTTTTACATTATTTATTTTCGTGTCGTTTTATTTTTTTTGTAGTTGTCTTTATGAATTCTTCTTTCTTGATCACAACTCTTTTTATCCTTTTGTATGCAGGAAGAGTCTCATTGAAGTCATAAACTATGTTCTGAATCAGATTAATTATTCTTTCGTCAGTAACATCTCCTTCAAGAGCAGCCTCAACTTCAGCAGCATCAGGATAAACCTGAACTCTTATCTTTATGTCATCTTCTTTCTCATCATATATTCCGTCAACCATACATTCAGAGATGACAGGAACAGCATTGAGATAGAATTCGAGTTCTTCAGGATAAACGTTTTTACCATTCTTTGTGATGATAACATTCTTGGTCCTTCCGGAAATATAAAGAAATCCGTCTTCATCCAGGTATCCAAGGTCTCCTGTGTGCAGCCATCCATCTTTGATTATCTCAGCCGTAAGTTCTTCATTTTCATAGTATCCCAGCATCACATTAGGACCTTTGCAGAGGATCTCTCCTATACCGTTTTCATCTTTATTAATAAGTTTTACTTCTACTTCAGGAATTGCAGGGCCTACAGAACCGGCCTTCAAATGTGTATCACAGGTGTCAGGTGTGCCTGTAATAAGAGGTGAACATTCTGTCATACCGAACCCTTGAACAACTCTGATGCCTATGTCCTCATAGAACCTTATAACAGCCGGATCAATAGCAGCGGCTCCCGTAACCAGAAGTCTAAGTTTTCCGCCAACATTTTCATAAATGTCTTTAAACAATTTATTGGAAACATTGACCCCCATCTTCTTAAGCTTACGATTGATGCCGATACCTTTTTGAAGTTTTTCATACTTTCCGTTTTTCTTAGCAGTCTTGATGACCTTATTGTACATAGATTCAAAAATCAATGGAACAGCGACAAGCGCAGTAGCCTGAGACTCTTTCAAGTTTTTTGCAATATGCTTAAGGCCTTCGCAGAAAGCTATCGAGCCGCCTCTGTAAAGCACGCAGAAAATACCGATAGTAAGACCAAAGGTATGATGTATAGGCAGCATTGATAAAGCTTTATCTGTAGGATAAACCTGTACTATAGTGTTGGTGGCTATCACATTAGACATAATATTCCAGTGCGAAAGCATTACTCCCTTTGAATTAGAAGTAGTCCCTGACGTAAAGAGAAGTATCCTCATTTCATTAGGATCTATGCTCAATTTTAAATAACTGTTGTCTCCGCTGTCCAGCAGTTCTTCACCTTCACCGATGAGTACATTATAGTCATATTCCCAGTCCCTCGCCGTTTTAGGATTCATGTTGATCTTGCATCCTATTTCTTCATGTTCGAAATATGAGCTGAGGGATTCCGAATATATCACTGCTTCACAGTTCGCCGATCTGACGAAGTTCATAATATCATCTTTACCCAGTTCTTTATCTATTGGAACTACCACACCAAGACCGTTTACTACAGCAAAGTAAGATACTATCCATTCATATATACCGTCTCCAACCAGTGCGATCTTTTTGCCGAGAAGCCCAAGGTTCATGAGCTTGGCTCCTAAAGCATTTGCATCCAGAAAGAGTTTTTCATGAGTAATAGGAGTGTATTCTCCCCCTTTTACTTTTTTTACCCAAAAAGCCGCATTGTCTCCAAAATGTTTTGCATTATATACAAGCATGTCCCTTAAGGTGTCAAGATGGTGTGTTTTATGAAACTTTATCTTGTTTTTCATATTAAACTCCTTTTCTTGTTATGAATAATCTATCTTAAATTTAACATAAAATTGAATGTTTTTATATAAATGATATGAAATAAATTTATAGAAATGTCTCATTTTTGCCTATAGTTTTATGGAATATTTACGCAAATTTTATACATAACAAGTATAACGCCGGCTTTCAGCAGCCGGATTTCTAAAGAATAAATAATAACTATTTATTAGAATAATCATTCAATAATGTGTTAAAATGTATTCGGAATAAGGAGGTCTTTATGGATTATTTAACTAAAGCTAAAGAAATTTTTTCTAAGGATATTTTTGCCTATGAAACTACAGGGATAGTAATAGAAGCCGCCGAACCCGGCTATGCAAAAGTAAGTCTTAAAATCGAAAAAAGACATTTGAACGCACTTAACACAGTTATGGGCGGAGCGATCTTTACTATGGCGGATTACGCCTTTGCCATTGCTTCAAATATAGGCGGAGATATAGTCGTTACTATCAACAGTCAAATATCTTATCTCGGTTCTGCAAAAGGGTCCGTACTTTATGCCGAAGCTAAACCTATCAAGTCCGGCAAAAGCACCTGTGTCTACAATATCGAAGTCACCGACGATCTGGGCACACAAATAGCCTGTGTGTCAGTCACAGGCTTTGTAAAGTCTAAGTAATATCTATGATCACCAGCTCAGGGGGATTAAAGGTACGAGGAAGTATATTTTTCACCAGCCCCCTGCTGACTATCATAGTACTCTCATTTTCAAGTTTGTATTCTCCTCCCGCATAGTCGGGAAAGAAGCCCTGATTTGATGCATAAATGCCATTGCATATCCCCGGTATCCTTATCTGCCCGCCGTGGGCATGACCTGAAAGGATCAGATCAAAATCACAATCTTCGTATTCTTCAACACGTTCAGGTCTGTGGGAAAGAAGCACCGAAAAAATATCGTCATCTTTATTATCCGAGCATTCTTTCATCTGCCTCATCCATTCATCATATTTTGATATCTCTATATCATCTATACCGCAGACAGTTATACGACTGCCGTCGATCTCTAATGTTTCACTTCCGGGATCAAGGACTGTTATCCCGTTTTCCTCGAATATTTCTTCTTTGACAGTGTCCAGCCCTTCCGGCACATAGGTCTCGTGATTTCCTGTTACATAGTAGCAGTCATAAGTCCTGCCGAGGGTTTCAATGAGCTTTACAGTGCCGCCATGAGGGATCTTGTCATCACATATATCCCCCGTAAAACACACGATATCGGGATCCTCCTGAGCAATGGCATTAAGAAGATCCTCCTGTCCATCTCCAAACCATGTACTGTGAAGATCCGAAAGATGAGCTATCCTTATTGCGCCATCCATCTTGTCA
>JAFXHN010000132.1 GCA_017536365.1 Bacillota bacterium
AGTGCGCTTTCGAGAGATTCGTTATCTCTTACTATTACCTGTGCCATCTTTTCCTTATCCCTCCCTCCGTAGCATGAACTTTTGAAGCATTCACGCAGTGATCGTCTATAAGTCGGCTTTAATATTATACTATACGATTATGTAAATAGCAAATATTTTTTATCAATTACTTACAATTTATCAGCCTGGCGGCCAGAGCATAGGTCTGCCTCCAAGTAAATGGAAATGTAAATGCTCTACGGTCTGGAAACCGTCTTCTCCGCAGTTTGACACTAATCTGTATCCGTTTGTGATCCCCGCAAGAGCCGCGATCTCTTTAACTTTGACCATGATCCTTCCGAGTATCTCAGCGTCTTCTTCACTGCAGTCTTCAAGAGAAGATATGTGTTTCTTCGGAACGATCAGAACGTGCGCAGGAGCCTGCGGTTCAATATCTCTGAAAGCATACATATCTTTGTCTTCATAAACCTTGCTGGAAGGGATCTCACCCTCGATTATTCTGCAAAACAAACAATCAGCCATCTTCTACCCACCTCTCAAATCGGCATTTCCGATAAATTATATAAAACCGAAAGATACAAATGTATCATTTTATATACAAGCTATTATATCAGAATCCCCTTTATTCCGTCAAGAAACCTCTTTTCAAGCAGGACATTTCCAAAGGAATTTATTGCATTTTTAGCGGTCTCTTCATCCATTTCCACATAAGCCCTTATATAATTGTCTGCCAAACCGGTTATCACGCTCTTTTCATTGTCATATTCTTCAAAAAGAACGCTGCGTACAGTTCCTATGTTCCTGTCCACAAACCGTGCCGCTGACATTTCGGCAGCTTTTATCAGCAGATCGCTTCTCTCATTTTTGGTTTGAGGCGGTATCTGATCCGGCATCTTATCTGCAGGAGTGCCCCCTCTTCTGGAATATTTAAATACATGGACTTTGCAAAAATCTATATCTTCCACTGTTTTAACAGAGTCGAGAAAATCTTCATTTTCTTCTCCCGGAAATCCCACTATTATATCTGTGGTTATACCGTAGTTTTCATCAAACTCTTTTATGGTAGTTACGATATCTCTGTATTCTGTCATATCGTATCTTCTTTTCATCTTCCGAAGTATATTATCGCTCCCGCTCTGTACAGAAAGATGTACATGATGACAAAGCCTGTCAAATTCGAAAAGCTTTTTTATATATTCAGAATTTATCACCGTAGGCTCCAGAGAACTTAGTCTGATCCTGAAATCTCCCTTTATTTGACTGATCCTGTCAATAAGGATGTGTAGCTTGGGCTCTCCGTCATCTTCACTTCCGTAAAGAGCAGTGTTTATCCCTGTCAAAACCAGTTCTTTATAACCGCGGTTTATAAGAAGTTCTGCTTCTTTCAGGATATCTTCTTCTTTCCTGCTGCGTACATTTCCTCTGGCATAAGGGATTATACAATATGAACAAAACCTGTTGCAGCCCTCCTGTATCTTTATGTAGGCTCTCGTCCTGCCCTCCATTGCTTCCACAATCCCCATCTCATCAAAGCAGCCCAGTTTTTCATACTCGAGAACATCGAAGATCTTTTTTCTCTCCTCAATGAATCCTCTTACCAGTTCGGGTATCCTGCTTTTTTCGTTGGTGCCTGCCACGATATCTACTTCATCCATAGCTCTGACCGTCTCTTTTCCCGTCTGAGCATAGCATCCCGTAACAACAATCACACAGTTCGGATTCATCTTTTTAAAGTGTCTTACGGTCTGTCTGGACTTTCTGTCAGCCATGTTGGTAACACTGCAGGTGTTCACTACACAAACATCAGCCGGCTCGTCTTCTGCAGCTATATCATATCCCTCAGATCTGAACAGTTCTTTCAATGCCTGAGTTTCATATTGGTTTACTTTACATCCCAGTGTTGCAAACGCTGCTTTCATTTTAACTCCCTTTACTGTTCCAACTCATACATCAGCATTGCCAAAGCGGCAACCGATGCAGTCTCCACTCTCAATATGGTTTTTCCAAGAGATGCGGATAAAGCTCCCGCTTCAGTGATGAAGCTGCACTCTTTCTCAGAAAAACCCCCTTCAGGCCCAATAATGAGCCCAATTTTTTTACACCCTTCAATATCATTGCTTCTCAATATCTCTTTGAGTGCAGTCTTATTTTCGTCTTCATAGCAGAATATATTAAGATCGTTGCTTTTCATATGTACTGCCACATCTTCAAAGCTTATAGAGTTCTCGATGGCAGGGATCACCCCTCTTCTGCATTGCTTAACAGCTTCGTCAGCTATCTTCTGCCATCTTTCTGTTTTTTTGCCGAAATTACCTTTGTCCTGAACCACAGTCCTTTCCGTAAAAACAGGTATTATGCGATCTACCCCAAGCTCTACGGTTTTCTGTATGATAAGTTCCATTTTCCCCTGCTTAGGTATGCCTTGATACAATGTGACTCTGTGATAAGGTTCTCTCTCAAAGGTCCTTTTGGAAATGATGCTGCCGCAGGCCATATCTGCCGCGATCTCGGTAAGCTCGATCTCATACTCAAATTCTCTGTTATCAGATATCTCCACTACATCTCCTATCCTGTGGCGAAGAACTTTAGACAGATGCTTTACATCGTCTTTGTCTGTTATGTAGATACGATCCTCTTTTATGTTTTTTTCTTCAACAAAAAATCTGCTCATATTTTCCCCTTATTACAAAACAGGCGGATCTTCATCCGCCCTTTATCATTTTGCCACTATAGCGACCCACTCATTCTCGCAGAACACCTCTACGATCTCAAAGCCGCATTCTTTTATAGCTTCCGCTACGATATCCTTTTTCTCTTCAAGGATACCTGAAGAGATATAGTATCCGCCTTCCTTGAGATGCCTTTTTACATCCTTAGAAAGCATCATGACCAGATCTGCCATAAGATTTGCCACTACTATATCAGCTTTATAATCTATACCTTTTGTAAGATCTCCCTCTGCTACTTTTATCTTATCGGAAAGACCGTTCATCTCAACGTTTTCTCCGGATACTGTAACAGCAATAGGGTCTATGTCAACACCAAATACATCTTCTGCACCCAGGAGTGCAGCTGCAATGGATAGTATCCCGGAACCGCAGCCCACATCAAGAACATGACTTTTTCCTTTTTCGATATACTTTTCAAGTCCTTTAATGCACATAGTTGTAGTAGGATGCTTTCCTGTTCCAAAAGCCGCTCCCGGATCGATTTCTATAATTATCTCATCATCAGATGCTTTTTCATATTCTTCCCAAGACGGTTTTATTACGATCCTGTCGGTTATCCTTTCGGGCTTGAAGTATTCCTTCCAGTTGTCTTTCCATTCCTCGTCTCTGACATCTTTTACTGTCACCACCAGTCTTCCCAAAAGTCCTACTGTATCTTCAAAAGCGCCGCAGGCATCAAAAGTAGCAAGTCTGTATACTTCTTCCTGGATCTGCTTGAGCTGAGAATACCCCTCGGAAGTTTTTTCAAGATATGCCGTTACGCTGGTTTCGGTATTCTTGAGTTCTTCAACCAGTCCTTCGTCAACATAATCCCAGTCATAGGAATTCTTTTTTTCCATGAGTTCATAAAAATCATTTTTGTCTTCCACTACGAAGCCTTCCACTCCCGCCGAAAGGAAGATACCTGATACCGGGTCTATGCCCTTTGTCGTGGTATATACTTTAACTTCCAGATATTCCATGTCTATTTTTCCTTTTTATCCTTGCTGTCGCCGTCTTTACTATCTTTCTTAAAGAATTCTTTCATGTTGTCCATGAAATTCTTCTTCTGTTCATGTTCGCCTTTATTATAAGCTTCTTCAAGCTGCTGCAGGATCTTCTTCTGATCTCCGCTTACCTTTTTAGGTATTTCTATAAATACTTTAACGTACAGATCTCCATATCTGTTGGAATTTACGTATTTAACGCCTTTTCCTTTGAGTCTGAACACTGTCCCATGCTGAGTACCCGCAGGAACTTTATATGATATCCTTTCCGTAAGCGTTGGCACTACTATATCTGCGCCCAGCACTGCCTGAGGATATGTTATTGGGATCTCAAGAACAAGATCCGCTCCGTTTCTTTTGAATATCTTATGAGGCTTTACCTGAACTATAACGTACACATCTCCTGATGGCCCGCCGTTCTGTCCCGGTTCTCCCTGACCTCTTAATGATATCACTGCATCATCATCAACGCCGGCAGGAATATCAACATTGATGGTTATATCTTTTCTTATCTTGCCTTTTCCTCCGCACTTTTTGCACGGATCTGTTACGATGGTGCCCTGACCGCCGCAGTTAGGACAGGTGGTAACGTTTGTAAACTGTCCGAAAGGTGTGTTAGACACCTTATTTATCTGGCCTGTACCGTTACAATGAGGACAAGTTGTTCTTTCTGTTCCCGGAGCAGCTCCTGTGCCGCCGCAGTCAGGACAGTTTTCACTTCTGGTTATCTTTATGTCTCTCTTAGTTCCAAAAGCAGCTTCTTCAAAAGAGATATTCACTCTCGTCTGAATATCGGCACCTTTTCTTGGGCCGTTACGTCTTCTTCCTCCGCCGAATCCTCCTGCAAAGGAACCGAAAATATCTCCGAATATATCTTCAAATCCGCCGAAGCCGCCTCCGCCGCCAAATCCCTGGTTAGGGTCTACGCCTGCATGACCGAATCTGTCATATCTGTCTCTTTTCTGAGGATCAGACAATATCTCATATGCTTCGTTGACTTCTTTGAACTTTTCTTCTGCTTCTTTATCATCGGGATTTCTGTCCGGATGATACTGCATAGCCTTTTTTCTGTATGCCTTTTTCAATTCGTCGGCGCTTGCCCCTTTATTTACGCCAAGCACCTCGTAATAATCCCGTTTCGCCAATTATGTTTCACCTGCCAACAATTTATTTTAACTGAAAACAGCATAGAACACCCGTAAGGGCGTTCTGTGCTGTTCATATGATCACAACATATTATATTTTATTAGTTTTAATTGTCTTCGTCAACCACTTCGAAGTATGCATCTACTACATTGTCATCCTTAGGGGCATCCTGCTGAGCAAATCCTTCTGCTCCAGGAGCTTCCTGACCAGGCTGACCCTGTGCCTGCTGGTAGAGTTTAGAAGATAATACGTGGAATTCGTTTGTAAGAGCTTCTTTCTTAGCGTTGATATCATCAACGTCTGTTCCTTCGAGAGCTTTCTTAAGATCTTCAAGAGCTGTATTAACTTTAGCTGTTTCTTCTTCTGAAAGTTTTCCGTCAAGTTCTTTAAGAGCTTTTTCTGTTTCGTAAACTAAAGTATCAGCCTGATTTCTTGCTTCAACTTCTTCTTTCTTTTTCTTGTCTTCAGCTGCAAACTGCTCAGCTTCTTTGATCTTCTGGTTGATCTCTTCTTCTGATAATTTTGTTGAAGATGAGATAGTGATCCTCTGGTCTTTTCCTGTACCCATGTCTTTAGCGCTTACGTTTACGATACCGTTAGCGTCGATATCGAATGTAACTTCGATCTGTGGGATTCCGCGAGGTGCTGGTGGAATACCTGAAAGCTGGAATCTTCCGAGAGTTGAGTTGTAAGCAGCCATTTCTCTTTCACCCTGAAGAACGTGGATGTCCACAGCTGTCTGATTATCTGCCGCTGTTGAGAAGATCTGGCTCTTCTTTGTAGGGATAGTTGTATTTCTTTCGATGAGCTTTGTGAATACTCCGCCGAGAGTTTCTATACCAAGGGATAATGGAGTTACGTCGAGAAGAAGGATGTCATTAACTTCGC
>JAFXHN010000133.1 GCA_017536365.1 Bacillota bacterium
GCTTTCGTAATAACCGTTATTCTCGGATTCCCGTCAATACCTCTTCTGAGGCGAATAAAAGCGGGACAAAGCATAAGAGAAGACGGACCTCAGAGCCATTTGAAAAAAGCGGGCACCCCGACTATGGGCGGATTGTTTATGATAGGAGCCTTGGTGGTTACTTCGCTGATAGTAGAGGGCGCGAGCAAGGATATGCTGATTCTGATTTTTGCAACGATAGGGTTCGGAGCAATTGGCTTTATTGATGATTTTATAAAAGTTGTTTTAAAGCGGAATCTGGGGCTGAGGGGTTATCAGAAGCTGGCGCTTCAGATAATAATGGCAGTGATACTTGCGGTTTACCAGCTCAAAGTATCTGCATTCGGAACCCATGTTTATATACCTATTGCAGACATAAACCTTAACTTCGGTATTTTCTATATACCTTTTATAGTATTTGTCGTAGTGGCGATGACAAATGCGGTAAATCTTACGGACGGACTGGATGGTCTTGCTTCCGGTGTGACTATCCCGGTGTGCCTGTTCCTGGGGATGACGGCTATAGGATATGCCTATGAAGGACTTGGCGTGTTCTCCGGAGCAGTAGTGGGGGCATGTGCGGGATTTTTGGTGTATAATCATAAGCCGGCAAAAGTGTTTATGGGCGATACGGGATCTTTGGCTCTGGGAGGAGCTATTTCAGCGATAGCTATACTTATGAACGTTACGCTGATAATTCCTGTTATCGGATTTGTTTTCGTGGCGGAAGCGTTATCTGTGATGATACAGGTATATGTTTTCAAAACTACAAAGAAAAGAGTATTTAAGATGGCGCCGCTTCACCATCATTTTGAATTGAGCGGATGGAGCGAGATCAAAGTTTTCTGGGTGTTCAGTCTTGCATCAGCAGTACTTTGCATCATAGGCGCTTTTATAATGTGGTAGAAAGAGGTAATTGAATGGAACTTAAAGGTAAGACCGCTTTAGTTGCAGGTATAGGAAAAAGCGGCCTGGCAGCAGTAAAGGTTTTATTAAGCAAAAAAGCTCAGGTCTATCTTTATGATAAAAAAAATGAGAGCGAAATTCCTTCGGAAGTCAAGAATATGGCTGCCGATAATGATATAAAATGCTATTGGGGAAACATTCCTTGCAATGATGAAAAATTTGACATTCTGGTGATAAGTCCGGGCATTCCTTTGGACGAAGACATAGCTGTATTCGGCAGGGAGAACTGTTCCGAGATCTTAGGTGAACTGGAACTGGCATATCGTTTGTCAAAGGGTAATTATATTGGGATAACAGGGACTAATGGAAAAACCACTACTACGAGCCTTGTGGGAGAGATCCTGGCTTTAAGCGGAAGAGAGACTTTTGTGGTGGGAAATATAGGTGATCCTGTTGCAGAAGCAGCAGTAAGATCTGCTGACAACAGCTGGTTTGCAGCGGAGCTTTCAAGCTTTCAGCTGGAAACCATATCTGAATTTAAAGCAAAGGTATCCGGAATACTTAATATAACACCGGATCATCTTAACAGACATAAAACTATGGATGCCTATGCTCAGGCAAAAGCAAGAGTTTTTGAAAATCAGACTAAAGAAGATTACTTTGTTGTAAACAAAGACTGTGCAAGATCATGGGCACTGGCAGGAGCCTGCCCGGCAACTGTTGTGCCTTTTTCCAGAAAAGAGGCACTTGACTTCGGTTGTTTCGTGAAGGATGATGAGATCGTTATAAAAAACCAGAGAGGCGAAGAGATCTTCATCTGCAGATGTGAGGAGCTTCAGATACCGGGAACACATAATCTTGAAAATGCCCTTGCGGCTGCAGCTATGTGTTATTTTGCGGGGATAGAACCGGAAATTATCGCTAAGGGCCTCAGGGATTTCGAAGGTGTAGAACATAGGATAGAATTCGTTTCCGAGATAGACGGAGTAAGATATTATAACGACTCAAAGGGGACTAATACGGATGCGTCATCGAAGGCTATCGATGCGCTTAAACAGAATATAATCCTTATTGCAGGAGGCTATGACAAAAAAGAAGATTTCGGACCTTTTGTCAAAAACTTTGACGGCAGAGTTAAACATATGTATTTGATCGGTGTAACAGCTCCGATCATAGCGAAAGCTTGCGATGATGCAGGCTTTAAGAACTATACATTTAAAGAGGATATGCAGGAATGTGTCCAGAGCGGATATGAACTGGCAGAGAAGGGAGATATAGTGCTTCTTTCACCTGCATGCGCTAGCTGGGGAATGTATAACAATTATGAAGAAAGAGGAAGACATTTCAAAGAATGCGTTAAAGCTTTGGGAGGAAAATAAATGTCAGACCGAAAAAACGGTGATTTTATATTTATATTTACGGTGGCCATATTGGTCATAATAGGTATAGTGATGGTGTTCAGTGCAAGTTATTATACTGCTTTGAATGCAGAGGGTGATGCCTATCATTATCTGAAGAGGCAACTGATATGGGTCGCTATCGGGACTTTTGTTATGATAGTGGCCAGCAGATTCCCTTATAAAATACTTGGTATATGGGCTATGCCGATCCTTTTGGGTGCAGGGGTCTTGCTTCTTTTGGTGTGGACGCCTTTGGGCGTTGAGATCAATGAAGCCAGAAGATGGATCGGTGTAGGAAGCATCACTGTTATGCCGGGAGAACTGGCAAAGCCTGCAATAGCCATTTTTGTTGCCAAATATCTGAGCAGGAAACCGGGGATAATAAAAGATCTGAAAAACGGAGTTCTGCCTACACTGCTGGTAATGGTAATTTTTGCAGGTCTCATCATGGTGCAGCCTAGTATGAGTACGGCAATGACTCTCTGCGGCATAGTGATTTTTATTATGATCGCAGCAGGTATGAAAGTATCTCATCTTGCAGCCCTTGGCATAGCAGGTGTGTCAGCCGCAGTAGTGCTTATAGTCACATCACCTTACAGAATGCTGAGAGCAACAAGCTTTATGGATCCTTTTGCCGATCCTCTGGGGACGGGTTTCCAGGCGGTGCAGTCGCTGCTAGCGCTGGGCTCAGGAGGATTGTTTGGTGTAGGCTTGGGGAAAAGTATACAGAAAACACTGTATCTGCCTGAACCTATGAATGACTTCATATTTTCAATAATAGGAGAAGAACTGGGATTCATCGGCTGTCTTATAATAATTGCGTTATATATCGTTTTTATATGGCGAGGGATCCATATAGCGATAAATGCGAAAGATATGTTTGGTATGCTTTTGGCTACCGGCTTGACTGCTATGATAGCTATACAGGTTGTGCTGAATATAGCCGTAGTTACCTCATCCATGCCTCCGACAGGGGTATCTCTGCCGTTTATCAGTTGGGGAGGAAGCTCACTTGTAGTATTGATGGGCTGTGCCGGTATCATGGTAAATATTTCAAAGAATTCAGTGCGGTATTAAACGAGGTGCAAAGTTGAAAGTAATAATGGCATGCGGCGGGACCGGAGGACATATATATCCGGCTCTGGCAATAGCAGATACGATAAAAATGAAAAACCCGGAAGCAGAGATCATCTTTATAGGTACGTTAAAGGGAATGGAAAATGAGATAGTTCCGGCTCACGGATATCAGATCAAGACTATTCCTGCAAGCGGAATAAAGAGAAAAAAGATCTGGAAAAACATAAAAACCTGCAAAGACACTATAGAAGGTTATTCTCAGGCAAAGGCTATAATGAAGAGCTTTAAACCTGACCTTGTGATCGGTACAGGAGGTTATGTATGCGGACCTGTAGTAAGAGCTGCTCACAAGCTGGGGATAAAAACTGCTATTCACGAACAGAATGCTTTCCCGGGTATGACAAACAAGATCCTTTCCGGATATGCGGACAAAGTTTTCTTGAGCTTCGAAGAATCAAGAAAATATTTTAAAAGAGAAAAAGATATGTATCTTACGGGTAATCCTTTGAGAAGAGGATTTGTTATGAGTGACAAAAAAGTCGCGAGAGACAGGCTTAAGATCAAGGACGGGGATATGGTGGTTCTTTGTTTCGGCGGAAGCTTGGGATCTCCAAGGATCAATGAACTCATGACAAAGATGATAGAAGTTTTTAACGGCGTCGAAGGAATATCCATATTCTTTGTTACAGGAAAGATACATTTTAAAGCAATAGAAGAAAAGCTTGCGGAAACTGTGGGCGAACTCAAGGAAAATGTAAGACTTTTTGAATACATTGATAATATGCCTGAGTATATGGGGGCTTCGGATGTGATCATAAGCAGAGCGGGAGCTCTTACTGTAGCAGAACTTACCGCTTGCGGAAAGCCGGCTATACTTATACCGTCACCATATGTAACAGGCAATCACCAGTATTTCAATGCAAGAGTAATGTCTGACAAAGGTGCTGCGGTGCTTATTGAAGAAAAAGACCTGAACGATGATTCCGTTATCGCAGTGATCTCTCAGATGCGTTCTAACTCCGATATCCTGAGAAATATGGAAAAGAACAGTAAATCTTTGGCTAAAACAGATGCGGCAGAAAAGATCTATAATGAATTGGAAGAATTTTTGAAGTAATAATAACATCAAAAGAACATGGATAAATATAATAATTACAACGATTTTAATGAAATAGAAGAATATGTTAACAGCAGTGTTGAGGCAAGACCTCAGAGCGATGCCGAAGAACTTGAAAAAAGACAAGCTGTAAGAAGAAAGAAACGCAGAAGAAGGAGAAGGATCTTTCTGATCCTGGTGATCCTTATAATTGCTGCGGTATTGTCTTTTGGTGTACTGACTTTTATTGACAAAAAAGGATACGCAGATATAGAAACTATAATAGTGGAAGGCAACACCTATTATGATACAGTTAGTGTTCTCGAAACTTCCGGCGCAGTTACGGGAGAGGGCCTGCTGTCGGTTTCTGACAATGATATCAGGTCAAATCTTGAAAAGCTTCCTTATATCAAATCTGCAAAGATAACAAAACAGTTCCCTAACACACTCAAGATCACTGTTGCTGAAAGGATACCTCAGTATGCAGTATACTTTGGCGGATTTTTCGTGTATCTGGATGATGAATATGTGATGCTTGAAAAAAGCAATGATGCCGGAGAATTGAAGATCATTGAAGGATTTGTTCCGAAGGAACTGTCTCTGGGAAAAGTTTTTGCGGCGGAAGATGACAAGAATTTTAAACTGGCAATGAAACTGTCGGATGCCCTTAAAGAAAAAGGCCTTAATGTATATAAGGTTTCTTACAGAGACCCTCTGATGAGAGTATATTTCAGTAAAAATATAGTCTGCGAAGGGGCGTATGATAATCTCATGAAATATATTACCGAGCTCAATGAGATTCTCTATTCACTGAGCACTCAGAATATAGAACGTGCAACGATATATATCGGAGATAACGGGTATATCTCTTTCAGCCCAAAGATCGAATAAAAGAGGAGTATTAAACAGCTATGACAGATAATAAAAAAAGGCGTATTTCGGGATTTGTACTGGTTTTTATACTTACGATGGCGATAGGGTTTCTTATCGTTCTTCAAATCAAGACTACTGCTCAGACCGGAAGCTACGCAGGAGGTATGATCTCTCTGGCGCAGGCTCAGGCATCTGTAGCAGAACTCAATCAAGTAAAAGAAGAGAAAGAAAGCCTTCTTAAAGAGCTAAATGAGCTGGAAGCTAAAGTAAAAGAGTACGAAAGTGAAGCTACCAATGAAGATACTGTGCTTCAGGAAAAACAGCAGGAAATAGAAAGATACAAAATGGCGGCGGGCGTAACTGATGTTACAGGCAAAGGTGTTGTGGTGAAGATCGATGATCCGGAAGTCCAGCCGGGAGTAGCTCAGGACAGTGTTATAACCTATAACTACGAACTGCTGCTGGTGCTTGTAAATAAGATAAGAGAAGCAGGCGGAGAGGCTATTTCCATAAACGATCAAAGGATAACTGCCTATACAGAAATAAGCTTGGCGGGGAATAATATCAATATCAACGGAGTGCCCACGGCGCCTCCATACGAAGTGAAAGCTATAGGAAACCCCTCTACTTTGGAATCCACTCTCAGCATCAGATACGGCATACTTTACTCTATGCAGAATGAATATGGTCTTAAAGTAACTCTTACACAGGAAGAAAAAGTGGATATCCCAAGATATTCAGGAGTGATCACTTTTGACTATGCTGAAACTGTTGAGTAGGTGATACTATGAATAGCAAAGCAAGAGTCATAGGAATATTCATTTTCTGTTTCATACTGGGAGTCTGTCTCACAGTTCAAACAAAGAACACTGACAGTGAGCATGCGTTTGTATCTGCCAAAGTGTTATCGGACAATGAGGTGTCTATGGCGGCGGAAAAAGAAGAGATCGCCAGAATACAGGAACTGATAAATGAAACGCAGCAGACGCTTTCTCTTTATGAGAATGAGCGTGTCTCTCATTCTGAAATAATAGAACAGGTCGAGACCAATTATAATGATATGAAACTTCTTGCCGGATTTACTCAGGTTCAAGGTCCGGGGATCACCATTTTTTTGGATGACGGAGTGAGAGATCTGTACGAATGGGAAAATGCGAATGATATCATAGTTCATGATCTAGATATCATGATAATAATAAATGAATTGATCAAATCGGGAGCGGAAGCTATTTCTATAAACGGAGAAAGATATATCCCTACTACCGAGGTGTCTTGTTCCGGACATACCGTTAAGATAAACGGAAGAACACATGCAAGGCCGTTTTACATTAATGCGGTAGGAGACCCGTCAATGCTTCATTCGGCAATGACGATCCCCGGAGGATATGGTGCACTGCTTTTGCAGTATGGGCTTATATTTAACGTAGAAAAATCCGATTCCGTTATCGTACCGGCATACAAGGGAAGTTTAACGATCGATTATATGATGACAAAAGAGGAGGTACAATAGATGTTTGTCGCTATTGTTGCGGGCCTGGCAGGAGGTATAGTGCTTGGGCTCCTTTTGGATGTGGCTTATCCGGTAGCACTGTCTTTTTATATAACAGTAGGTCTGCTTGCGGCTTTAGACTCTGTGGTAGGAGCTTTAAGAGCGCATATGGAAGGTAAATACAATACTCTTATATTTGTTACAGGATTCATTTTTAATGCTGCTTTGGCTGCGCTTCTTGCATGGCTGGGAGACAAATTGGGAGTACCGCTTTACTATGCTGCCATAATAGTTTTCGGCGGCAGATTATTTAATAATTTCGCTGCAATAAGACGTATGGCTATAGAAAAGCATATTAACAAAAAAAGTGAATAATTTTTCATTTTTTTACGTAGCAAAAGGATATTATTTATGTTATACTACTGACATATATACGGTAACAGGAGGTTACTTTTTATGTTACAATTCGAAGAAAATCAGGGAAATTTAGCAAAAATTAAAGTTATTGGTGTTGGCGGTGGTGGAAACAATGCTGTAAATAGAATGATAGAAAGAAATCTGCAAGGAGTGGATTTTGTTGCAGTCAACACTGACAGACAGGCGCTTGTGGGATCAAATGCGGAAACAAAGATCCAGATAGGCGAAAAACTTACAAAAGGTCTCGGCGCAGGCGCAAATCCTGAAGTTGGCCAGAAGGCAGCTGAAGAAAGCGTTGAAGAAGTAACAAATATCATTTCAGGTTCAGATATGGTATTCATTACAGCAGGTATGGGCGGCGGAACAGGAACAGGCGCTGCACCTCTCATTGCTAAGATCGCAAAAGAATTAGGCGTACTTACAGTAGGCGTAGTTACAAAACCTTTCACATTCGAAGGTAAAAGAAGAAGAGATAATGCTGAAGAAGGCATCAAGCTTTTAAAACAGCATGTTGACTCTCTCGTGGTTGTTCCTAACGACAAGCTGCTTCAGATATCAGAAAGAACAACATCAGTAAAAGATGCTTTCAATAAAGCAGACGATGTACTTAGACTTGGCGTACAGGGCATAACAGATCTTATTTCTGAATCAGGTATCATCAACCTTGACTTTGCTGACGTTAAATCCATCATGCAGGATAAAGGTATTGCGCATATGGGTCTTGGAAGCGGTTCCGGAGACAATCGTGTCGAAGAAGCTGTTAAGAGTGCGATCGAAAGTCCATTGCTCGAAACATCTATCAACGGTGCAAAAGCTATCCTTCTTAACGTATGCGGAGGAGAAGACCTTAGCATGTTAGAAGTTAATCAGGCTGCTGAGATCATTGAACA